>JBBQRY010000121.1:0-6473 GCA_038214335.1 Chthoniobacterales bacterium | reverse complement strand
CCGACGCGTTTGATTTGGCTCCGGGCGTCCATCAACACTTCAACATCGCATTCAGCGCGCCTGGGCTCTACGGGGTTGGGATCACCGGTGCCGACGCGTTTGATTTGGCTCCGGGCGTCCATCAACACTTCAACATCGCATTCAGCGCGCCTGGGCTCTACGGGGTTGGGATCACCATGTCGGGCACTCATGCCGTCGATGGCCTCAAGACAGCCACGCAGACGTTTGGATTCAATGTTGTCCCCGAACCTTCCAGCATGTTTTTGCTGGCTTTGGGTGGTGGGTTGCTTCTTGCGCGCCGCTGGCGGCGCGGGTGATGCGCCTTTCCATCCAGCCCGCACCACGCGAGGGCTTCACGCTTCTTGAACTGCTTGTCGTGATCGCGCTGGTGGCCGTGTTGTTCAGCCTTTCATACAATGCGGTTCAGGATGGTTTGGTGAAAGCAAAACAAGCGGCCTGCGCCTCCAATCTTCGGCAAATCGGAACTGCGATCACGCTTTATGCTACGGACAACAACGGTCGTTTGCCTCAGACCTCCCACTCTGGGGTCAAAAGCAAGTCATGGATTTACAGTCTAGCCGCATTTTTGGACGACGTGGACGAGGTAAGGATTTGCCCTGCCGATCCATTCGGGAAAAGGCGGCTGGCCGAGCAAGGGACCAGCTACACGCTCAACAGTATTGTTTTCAACCCATCCTACGACGCGGACGGGAACATTGTGACGAGATTTGATAGCCTCCTGCGAATCCCCAAACCCTCGCAAACCCTTCTGGCCTTTGTTGTATCGGACCAGAAATTTGGGATCGGGGCGGATCACACCCACTCGGAGGAGTGGCGGAATTGGACTGCGGTGCTTGTGGATACCACTCCTGATCGTTTTCGCACAGGGCGAGTGTCCTCAGATCGCACCAAGGGGCGTTCAAACTATCTGTATGCCGATGGCCATGTCGAGTCTCTGGACGCTGCGAAACTTAAGATGCTCATTGACCAAGGCATCAACCCCGCCATGCCTCCTCAGTAATCTAGTAGTTGAGGACGAGGCCAGTCGGACATTGACCTTTAAAGCCGTTTGCCATAGCCTTCAGCCTGTGGACAGAAGCACCCGACAAAAGCGAGCCATCGAAGCAGTTCTCCGCAGTCACAACAATCCGCTCACGGCGGCCGAGATTCAGGAATTCGCACTGAAGGAGGTGCCTTCCCTCGGGATCGCGACCGTTTACCGTTCGCTGAAATCCCTGACAGGAAGCGGGCGGGTTGTGCCGGTGGAAATTCCCGGGAGTCCGCCGCGCTACGAGCGCGCCGACAAGGGCCACCACCACCATTTTCTCTGCCGCGTCTGCGGGGAGGTCTTCGAACTCGAAAAATGCCTCAGCGGCATCAAGAGCATGGCTCCGCCAAAATTCCGGGTTGAGGACCACGAAATCATTCTCTACGGTGCCTGCGCGGGATGCGCGTCCGGACGACCTCCCAAGCGGCTGCGGAAGGGTTGAGCGACTAGCCGGTGTTCTCGGGCTATTGCTGGCAGGCGGCCAGCCTGGCGTGAAGCTCACGAAGCGCGAGACGCGCCGCATCGGCTTGATCCGGTTCGGCATCGATTTTTTCGATGAGAAGGGCAGCAACGCGGGTGATGAGAGGATCTGAGGGACGCTGGGTGAGGGCATGGATTTCTTCGGTCGTCGGGGCGACGCTCAGGCGCGAATGAAGGCGCAGCCGCAAAAGCCGGGCCCTCCATGTTTCCAAAAGCGAATCCAGCCGGGTGTGGGCTTCCATGCCAAGCGAACCCTCGATCTCCAAGCGCACGAGATCCGAGCCGGTACGCGCTCCGACCAGGGCGTCCATTTTTTCTTCGAGCTGACCCAGCGAGGCATCGTCGGTGAAATGGTGAGAGAGCCTGTGCCATGCGAGCCGAGAGATGGGAAGTGGCTCGACCACGGGTGCCACGCCGCGCTCGACCGTGATCCCGAGAGCAAACCCCGGCGCATAGTCTCCGCCTCGCGGAAACCGATCCGGCTCGGGAGTGCCGGAATACCATGCCTTCGCGTGAACTTGCTTCATCCCATGCCAGTCGCCGAGCGCAATGAAATCCAGTTCGGCCAGCGGGAGACGGTCAAGCGCGATCAGGTTGGCGGAGGATTCCGTGCCTTCGTCGTCCTCCGGTCGGTCTTGCGCGGAGAATTCCTGGGTGCTCCCATGGGCAAGGACGATGCGAGGCTTATGGCCATAGGGTGAGAAGTCGAACGTTCGCAGCCATGCGGTGGGATCATTGAGATCGTGCCGCCGGGTAAGCGGACACGGAAAAAGGACGGCTCCCTCGCATTCCACGGGCTCGCAGGTCAGCAGGATACGCAAATTCTTCGCGAGCCCGGCGGCTTCGCGCAGGAAAAACTCCTGCTCCCAAATCGATCCTGCTCCGCCGTGGTCATGGTTGCCGGGAATCACGAAAACCGGCAGACCCAGTGCCCCGATGGCCGAGCAGGTGGCGGAGACGGTTGCTTTCGAGGGCGTGCCCGAATCGAAAAGGTCTCCCGCGACGACAATGGCCTGAGCTCCGAAATTCCGTGCGGCGGTGCCGATGCGCCCAATCGCTTGGAGGCGTTCCTGGCGGACGATACCCGCTTTTTCGGGATCGTCCATGCGGGCAAATGGTTTGCCGATCTGCCAGTCTGCGGTGTGCAAGAATTTCATGGGTTGCGGAGCTCGTTGCCGATGATGCGGAGTCCGGCACGGACCTGATCGTCCGGCATGGCAAAGGAAAGCCGAAGGCATTCATGGCGGTGCCGCCAGCCATCCTCTGGAAGCCCGAAGAAAAAATACTCGCCCGGCACGACGAGAACCCCGAGGTTTTTGAGGGCCGCATACAGCTCGCGTGATGTGCGACGCAGGCCCTCAACCCAGATCCAAAGAAACATCGCCCCCTCACTCTCATGCACGGCATACGGCACATCATCTGGAAAAAACTCCGCGATGTCCGCCAGGGCGGCATCACGTTTCCGGAGGTAAAAGGGACGGATTACGTCGCGGCTGAGCGCGAGGATTTCGCGGTTCGCGATGAGCGGTGCGGTGATCGCCTGGCCGAAATTTCCATTGGCCAATCCGGTCACCGCCATCATGGAAGAAACCGCCGAGGCAATCTCTGGAGGTCCGACGACAAAGGCGGTGCGCGTGCCCGGAAGTCCGAGCTTCGAGAGGCTCATCACATGAATGGTCTGGTCTGTCCACAGCGGCATGGTCTCCCCAAAAACAATCCCCGGAAACGGCCATCCGTAGGCGTTGTCAATGATGAGTGGAATATCGCGCGCTGCGGCAATTTCCGCGAGCTGGCCGAGTTCGCGGTCTCCGATCAGGTTTCCGCTGGGATTGGTGGGGCGCGACACGCAGAGGGCCGCTACGTCCAGACCAACTCGGAGCGCATCGAAATCAATATGGTATTTGAACGCATGGGCACCGATGCGTTCGATGCGCGGACGCCGACCCTCGAACATTCCGGCCTCCAGACCCTGGTTGGCGTAGCCAATGTATTCCGGCATGAGAGGGAACAAAATTCGCCCCTGCGATCCGTCGGCCCGCCGTCCTGCAAACAGGTTGAACAAAAAGAAAAACGCGGTCTGTCCCCCGGGAGTCACCGCAATATTTTCCGGACCTACGGGCCATCCGAATTCCTCGCGGAGCAATCTCGCGAGCCCGCTCACGCAATCTGGATTTCCACGCGGCGGATCATAAATCGCCAGCGTGCGGCGCAGGGCCGCCGGGTCGCCAAGGATTTCTTCCATCCGGCGTTTCCAGACGCGTTCGACTTCTGGAATGTGGGCCGGATTCCCCCCGCCCAGCATGTGGGGAGACGGACCCGCACCCGAGAGTGCATGACCCAGATCATCCATGAGCTGCTCAATCCCGCTGCCGCCCGCCATCGTGCTGCCAAGTTCCGAAAATTTCATGCGGCCTCGTTCTGGAGCGCGATCAGCCGGTCATAGAGCGGACGCAGTCCGTCTGGAATCACGCGCGTCTGGCCAATGACCGCGATGAAATTCGAGTCCCCCACCCACCGCGGCACGATGTGGATATGAAGATGATCGTCCACCCCTGCGCCTGCCGCGCGTCCGAGATTCCAGCCGACATTGAACCCCTGCGCACTCACCGCTTTTTCCAGAAGCTGCTGCGCCAAAATAGCCAGTTCCCAAAGCTCCAACACCTCCTCGGGCCCCAACTCCGCCATGCGGTGGGTCTTGCGGTAGGGCACCGCCATCAAATGCCCCGCGGAATACGGATACTTGTTCATGATCAGGAAAGCCGACTTCCGCCGCGCCACCACCAGATGGGCCGCATCGTCATCCGTCTGCGCCGCCTCCGTCAGGAAATCCCATCCGGTTTTGTGCTCGGCCTGAAAATACTCCACCCGCCACGGAGCCCAGATCGACTCCAGCGCCTGCTTGGGAAACTCATCGCTCATATAGACGGTCAGACTCCATGTTTTTGAAGCCTCGTGCCAGCCAAGAATCGAAAACTTATAGTTGACCCATTCGGCTGGATTAAACTAGACTTAGTTGATGATTCAAGTGAACACCCATGAAGCTAAAACGAGGCTCTCGGCGCTTCTTGCCGCAATTGAGGATCAGGGCGAAACGGTCGTGATCTGTCGCAACCGAAAGCCTGTGGCTGAGATTCGTGCCATTTCCAGCACGAGCAGGGCGTTCCTTCCGCCCCATCATGATCTTCAGCCTACGCGCATCAGTCCCGGCTTTGATCTCACGGCCGGCGTATCGGAAACGGATTGGCCTGAAAACCTTCGATGATGCTTCTTGATACCTGTGTGCTGTTCTGGCTGGAGTGCGATTCTGAGCGGATTTCATCGAAGGCAACGGAAGCCCTACGTCAGCAAGATACCGTGATCCATGCTTCCGCAATCAGCGCCTTTGAACTCGGACTCAAAGTGAGGGATCACCAGATTCAACTGCCTCTTCCGGCTGGGGAGTGGATTCGAGAGGTTTGCAAACGCCGGGGCATTCGCCTGCTTCCTGTGGACGCGGAGGTAGCAGGACTCTCGACAGAACTTCTTCCCATCCATCGCGACCCTTGTGATCGCTTCCTGATTGCGACCGCCCAACGCGCCGGGTTATCGCTTATCACCCCCGATTCCTTTATCAGCCGATACCCGAACTTGCACGTGGTGTGGTGAAAACGTCAATCGTGGATGGTCTGGAGGGTTTTCACCTCCTGCGAGTGGGTTAGCATCGGATGATATTTTGAATATGAGATGCTCGGGGAAAGACGAACCGTCACCTGTGTTTTCGCCGGACCGCGCAAGTGAATCTACGAGATCTTCCAAAGCCGCCTGCAAGAATGAACAGAAATCCGTGCTTCACCTCGGGCGCCTGATAGGTGCAGCCCCTAGGAGCACCAACGTCATCGTCGGCTTCTGCCTGTTGTAAATTTGTAATTTCCCGCAGGCGCCCATTCACCTCCAACAGCCTGCAATCGTATTGCCAAACGTCGCTATCTTGGCAAGAAGTAGCCCTTTATCTGTTTCCGAGACCGGACGCAGATCTGGACATGGTCGAGTTCTCGGAACCCGGCATCATCGTAAAGCGGCTTCCCCTCCAGGAAAAAGCTTCGCACGGTTTGAAAGGGAGTGTCGGGCCGGTATTGGTGGAGGCTTTCAATTACCGCACAGTCCAGAGCCCTAGCCTTGTTTCCGACACCTGAATTGACCGGCATTTTTTGACCGGTTTCAGACATGGTATCGCGATACATTTCGTAAGCTTCCTTCACAAGGGCGATAAAATGAGTATCCACAAGGTTCAGGCAGTTTCCAAGGTCAATAATCGCACCGATCACCGCCGGATGCTTGATTGTTCCCTCCCTCAATTTTTCATTCGCCCAGCGAAGTGCACGGTCCGGGCTGTCCTCCCAGAAGTAGATTCCGTGCCCGAGCCACTCGAATTCCGAGTCACTCTCAAAGAGATCCGCCTCGCCCACCGCCAGACGCTTGGCCATTGCTGCATCACAACCGTGGTAGCCGAAGACGTAGGGGCTAGAAAGCATCCCTACCGCCCGCGCTTTTTCAGGCCGCTGGCCTTGTGAACGGCATCAAGAAACTTCTTCGCCTCTTTCGGAGATGCCAAAAGATTTTTACGAAACTCCCGCATTTTTCGCACTTCAACTTGGATTTCCTCCGCAGAAAGCGAATTTATGATCGCGACTGGTGACATGTAAAAACCTTCTCCCAATGCTGCCGGAATGGCAACTCATTTTCCCCAACAATCAGTTTTGTCCTTTTTCGGACATCCTTCGGCATGTCCCACTTTTTTTTCCGGGGCGCGAGCCGGGCGGGGCCATATTTGGGTCAAACCGGAGGTTGCCCCTCCAAGGGGACGCCACCTCTTCGCGTAATTTGCAACCTCCGCGTGAGTTTCCACTTTTGTCGGTCTGCTCGCTCCGGCGCTTGTCTGAACACTGAAAACTGAACACTGAAAACT
>JBBQRY010000120.1:0-6493 GCA_038214335.1 Chthoniobacterales bacterium | reverse complement strand
GTCGGGAGTGTGAGCGGTTCCGCCACCCCTCCGGGGCGGGGGCGTGTAGGGGGTTGGTTCTCCGGTGGTTCCGCTTCGCTCCACCACCGGCTAAGGTCCGGCTGTCCCTTCGGGACAAATGTCATAATGAGAATTGCTGTCGTCCGGCCCGCGACCTTGCCGCTCCTACCCCGCTCCCGGTGATCAGCCACCTCATTTCGGACCCCTCCCTGCGCAAGTTCAGCACGCATCCGGAACTTCGCGAGTTTCACTGAGCATCTTTGAGCAGAGCGTTCACCTGGGCCATCACTGCGAACGCATCTGCGACGTAGAGAACGTCGGCTTTGCCCCGCGCCCAGCCGCAGTTGGCATCAAGGCTGATCGCGCGCCGTTCGCCGACAAATCTCCAGCCGACGGTATGCGGCTCTTCGCCGTGGCAGCAGGTCGAGAGGCCTTTCGCATGGCGCGGGGTGGAACCCGTCTGGCCGACTTGGTTCATGTGCGTCAGGAATGTCAGCGTGGCCTGGCCTTCGCCATGCAGATCGACGAGGGATTTCGTGCTACCGAGAGAAGCTCGCGATAGGCGGAGAAAATCCAAAATGAGCGTCTCGCCTTCGGGGGTCTTGACCTGCCCATCGGGTTGCTTCTTTGTCCAGCCGGCACCGGTTACGAAAAGCAGGTCGGCATCCGGACGAATGGTTTGCTGGTCGGCGGTCGGGGACTCGATGCCGGTGACTTTTGTGCGTGCGGCGGGCGGGATGCACGGGACGGCTTCGACCGTGGCCGTGCCGGGGGCGCCTTCCCATGCGGGAGCGATTCCGCTTTCGATGGCCAGCACCCATGGACGCTGCGTGCGAGTGAGCACGGCCTCCATGCGCTGCCGGTAATACCAGCGCGCAATGGCAGGAACGCCATTGTCGGCGGAAAGTCCGGTGACATGACTGTCGGAGCGGCCGCCCAAGCGGTGGGCAACACCCGCGGAAATCCGATTCCAGCGCGGTGAGGAAGCACCGAGGATGAGCGTGGCCCCGGAGGCCTTGCAGAGTGCCTCGGCCGCGCAGGCGTCGGTCGCATAACGCGGCTGCGCGAAGTCTGCTCCGTTCACGGTGAAAAATTTCGCTGCACCGCAATTCGCGAGGGCATCTGCATTTGGGGATTCCCCCCAGAGGCCGATGCAGAATTCGGCGCCCAGTTTTTCGGCGAGTTGTTTGGTGGCCGCAAGGGCCTCAAGGGCATTTTTGCTGAGCGCGTGATCGGCGCCGGTCGGGGCGAGAAAAAGGAGAGTGTCCATAAAAATTATTTGTTGGTGATCCAGTCCACGATTTCCGCAGCGATTTGCTCGGGCGGCAGGTCTTTGACGATTTTGGTATCGCGCGATTGTTTGGGAAGCGAGACCGAGACAAATGTCACGCCCTCGGCACCGACTGGAGAGGGTTTAGCTTTTTGAAGGGCAGGCATGATCATGCGCATGTTTGCCATGCCGACCTGCGGGTTATTGCGGGGTTCGGGCAGATTGCCCGTTGCCCAGCCGAGCACGGCGGGAGGGGCGTCGCAGACCGAGACCTGATGGCTGCCGCCTTCGATGCGTTCCAGGATTCGTAACGATCCATCGGGTTCAGTGCGGATTTCATCCACGCCTTGGAACTGGTCGGTGATTCCCAACCGCTCGCCGACGAGTTGCATCGTGGCACCGGCGCCGCGCGAGGCGGATTCCCATCCGCCAAAGACCAGCAACCGGGAAGGATCCAGCCCGGGAATCGCTTGGATGGCGTCTGCAAGGACCGCTGCGGTCTCAGCGGCCTCTGTGAAGCCTCCGGCTGTGCCGTCGAGGGCAATCAATTCAAACGGCACTTTTTGGGCGAGCGTCATCATCGCCTGCTGGAGTTTGGCTTTGGGGCCGAGGGCAACGAGCCAGACTTTGCTGCCAGGATTTTTTGCAGCGAGGCTTGCGGCCTCGTAGAGCGCGTGGCCCGCCCAAGGATCCAGCCATGCGGGCAGCATCATCTCATTCTTGAGGCCCGGACCCGTGGCGCCGGCAACCGGCTCAAGGGTCTGGAGAGGATCGGGAACAACGCTCCCGCACACGACGATTTGGTATTCAGGCATAGTAAAATTTAGTTTTCGGCGGAGTGAAGTCCGCCGGCTCCGGCACGGAAGGCAATAAGTCCGCTCTCGGGGTCCTTCGGATTTTCCCGCGCACAATTCCAGAGGCACGCGCCACAATGCACGCACTTCTCACGGTCAAAGGCAGGCAGTCCATCTTCTCCAGGGTAAATGGCCTGACCGGAGCACATTTCGACGCAGATTTTGGTTCCGCAGGCCGCGCAGTCGCTGGGGTAAAGAAATTCGACATGGTCGGCATAGCCGGCAGGGGCTTGGACTTTGCCGCCGATGAGCAGGGCGTCCTGATGTGAGACGAGCAGCTCGCCATCGAAGGGGATTTTCGGCCATCCCGCACGCTCCATGAGCGCGGCATGGGAAGCAATCCCCTTGGCGTCGGATTCTTTGACAATCTTCCGCACCTCGTGCGCCGGAATCCGCCCTTCATAGTAATTTTCTAAATGGGGCACGCGGCGATGGGGCGGCATCGGCTTGCCTGGCGCGGCCAGCCAACCTTTCGTGAGTCCGGAAAGCATCATGCCAACCATTCCCGGAATGATCCCGCGTTGGAATCCGTCCCGAGCGCGCTCGGCAATCCGACCTTCCTTCTCCACCCAGCTTTCCCGGCGACGTGCGACATAGGCCGCTTCCAGGTTCTCACTCGTAAAAAGTTTTTTTTGTTTGAGGAGTTCGACCACGCCCTCGGCGAGAAGCACGCCGGTTGTCCAGGCCTCATCCACGCCGGAGTTCGTGAGCACGTTCGTGCTGCCGCTTCCCTCACCGATCCGTGCGAATCCGTTGCCGACCAGGCGGGGCTCGCCGCGGCGTCCGGATTCTTGCAAGGTCTTGGCACCCCAGGAACGAAGCCGTCCGCCTTGGATGTGTTTCCAGATCGCCGGATGCTGCATCCAGTGCTGGAGATACCGGTAGGCGGTGCGAGCAGGACTGTCGAACCACGAAGGAACGAAGATCCCCATCGAGGCCACGCGGTCGGGATGCACGTAGAAAAACCCGAAAATTTCCGGCTCAGGAAATCCGAGCGTGTGGAGGACCGTGCCGGGTTCGAGGGTGCAGGATTCCGGCAAATCGACAACAAACTTCATCCCCAGTGCCCAGTCATGCGTGTGGTGTCCCTCGGGAATGCCAAACGCCTTGTCCAACTGCTGACCAATCGGGCCAGTCGGACCGTCGGCCACTACGGTCAGCCCCGCACGCACTTCCATGCCGGGCATGAATCCGTCCGCTGGCTTGCCATCGCGCGTGACCCCTTGATCCACGAGCTGGACCCCCGCCACAGCGTTGTCTTCGATCACCACTTTTTCGACCGGGCTGCCGGGCCAAATTTGTGCGGCCCCGCTCCCCATCACCTGCTGGCCAATCCATTGGTTGAATTGCCCCATCGACAGAACCATGCCGCCGTGTTTTTCAAGGAAATCCGGCGTCCATGGCAACTCCATGGCATCGTCCTTCACGCCAAACAATCCGCCCACCGTCCGCAGCACACCGTCCGCCATCCGCATCAGAAACGGACGCCGACTCGCGCCCACCGGGTCGAGGAGGTAGAGGATTTTTTCGCTGGTCACCGGGGTGGCCATCGGGATTCCGGCCGACTCCAGATCCGGGATGCTTTCCTTGAGACCCCGCGCCCGTGTGACCACGCCCGAGACCCCAAATCCAAGGTCGTCGGCGCGTTCATAGCACATGACTTGGAGGGGCAGTCCCGGTACACTTGGACTCTCCAGCGCCGTCGAACCATCGGGATTCAGAATCGCCCGGGAAAGGGTCGTCAGAAATCCGCCCGAGGCCGGGCCAAACCCGACACAGACGATGTCGGCATCCATACGCGGACGTTCGATGGGTGGCGTC
The DNA here is from genome assembly GCA_038214335.1 of Chthoniobacterales bacterium. Taxonomy (GTDB): domain Bacteria; phylum Verrucomicrobiota; class Verrucomicrobiia; order Chthoniobacterales; family Terrimicrobiaceae; genus QYQL01. The sequence goes on along the minus strand of JBBQRY010000120.1, from coordinate 2,548 downwards.
TCCGGCTCAGTCACTGTGGGTAATCCAGAGCTTCGGGAATCATGACCTTCGAGACGGCAACGGCTGCACGGTCCTTCGCCAATCGAGAACCGGTGAGGCTGGCGTTGAGTTTTCCACTAAGTCGCAGGAAGGGTTGCAGAGCGGTCGTTTGCGGACACGGACCCGCCTTGGCAGGATGCTCTTCGGTATCCTTGTGGATACTGCCGGTTCCGCGGGCTGCGCTCGCAATGCCGGGGATCATGCCCTCAAGTTCGTCGAGTTCCGAGGCCCCGTAGCAGGCCGCACAGGCGGCTTCTGTCCACTCGGGATGCTGATTGTATCCGAAGACAAGATCCGCGCAAATGCGCGAGACCTCACCCGCCGCTCGAGCCGCCTGCACATGGCAGAGCGCCGAAAGGAACGAGACCGCTCCGGGCAGTTCCTCTGCCACCGAAGGATTCTCAGGTCCCGATTTTTCAAGGTTTCCGACATCCAAAATCTGCTGCCTCGAAGCCAGCAGCCAGCACAGCGCATCCGCCAGCGGGAACGTGACCCCCTGCCGGTTGCTCTGATAAAGCTTCTGTCCGTTGGCATCCGTCGCGCCTTGCAAATGCCGTAGCGTCCAGAGCCAAAGGCTCATCGCGGATGCGAGCAGGCACGCGCCGGATTCGGGGTGTTCGCTCGCGAGATCGCGCAGGTCGCGGATCCAAATCTCGAATTGTGCAAGGAAGACCGGATTCGTCATTGTGAGGGACATCTGGCGTCGCTGCACGGCCTCGGGGCCTTCGTAGGTCGCCTCCAGTTGAGCATCCATCCATTTGTGGCCGAGGAATCCGGGGCAATCTTCCGTGACCCCGTAGCCACCCATCAGGCTCACGGCCTCACGCATCGTGTTCGCACCGTGACCTGTGTTCCAGAGTTTGCAGGCGGGACAAAAGACATTGGCCAGCGAGTCGAGCAGCACGAATTGGACGATCGGATCCTCGCTCAGCGCGGCGAGGCGTGCGGGATCGGGCGATGTTTCGCGGGAGAGTCCCAGAAACTCAATCGCCTCATCGCCCACCTTCGCAATCGCCTTGAATGCCGCCCGGCCGACCAGCTTCCGCTCCGCAAAAATCCGCTCCTTCGCCTTCTCCATGGGATCCAGCGTGTCAAACATGCGAGCCGCCTCAAATCCGAGCGCGGCACTCGCTTCGCCAGTCGCCCACACATCAACCAACCGGTGCAGCACATCCTGCTTCGTCTGGAGTCCGAGATCGTAGCGCGGCGATCCGGGCTCGCCCGCCTCACCTCCACGGAATCGTGCGCGCTGATACCGGATGATCGGCTCAATGGCCGAAAGCAATTTGGCGGAGGTCATCAGGCCAACGGTCACGCGTGTGCGGCGGAAGACCGCCTCGATCACTTCGCCATGGCTGAAATTTGGAATGATCACGCCATCCTTCACCGTGTATCCGCCGACAATCCGGCTGGCCGGCACTTGGAGGTTGAAGACCGGATCACGGGTCGAAGACAACTGGTGGACCAATTTGCGGGTCGGAATCCCTCGATCCCAGATTCCCTGATCCCCCTTTTCCAGAATGACCAAGCAGCTCCCCTTGATGCGCGGGTCGCCGGAATCCACCGCCGCCGTCACCACATTCGCAAATCCCATGTTCGTGATGAAGCGTCCGCGCTTGTCCACATGCAGCACTGGCTCTTGGCCTTCCTCCCACGATACCACACGCAACTTGCCGCCGAGCAGACCGGTCTCCACTCCGACATAAGGAATCGGCTCGGTGAGCGCAAACGCCGCACGAATTGGTGTCCGTCCCTCCGCCGGTGCCGCCAGCGCCATGTAATGCTGCCGCTGCTCGGGAGTTCCCCGCTCATGAATCGGTGCCAGCCCGAGATTCCCGGCCAGACTGAATGTCGCCGCACCCGCATCCACCCACGACAACTCAAACGCCACCAACGCCAAAGCCAGATTTTTCGGACCCTCTATGAACCCTCCAAACTCCGGCTCCAAAAAAACCGACGTGATGCCCGAACTGTCGAAAACTTCCAGCAACGAATGTTTTTCGTCTGTCCATTCATGACTGTTGCGGGCACCATTGGCGACCAGCCGGGCCACCGGACCCCGTGCCACCGCTCGCACGGATTGCACAAACATCGATAGGTCGTAGCGCTCGGAAAATCGCCAAAGGATCGCGCGTAATTCGTCCGAGGGCAGGGTCTGCAAGGAGGGAGGATTCGATTCCATAAAAAGATGTCCCGACCTTCATACCCAAACGAACCGGCCCCCCGCGACGCCAATCCCCGCGAACCTTGATCATTGTCACGGTTTTCGTCTTTCGCCCCAACGCCCGCCCCGCGATGGTAAGGAGCCGTCAAGAAATAAGGTTTACATGAGCACTTCTTGACGGAGCGGTCATTGGCTGAAAGGATCTTTTTATGGGAAAAGGCAACAACAGCAAGCGCAAGGAAGTCAAGAAACCCAAGCAGGAGAAACCGATGCCGCAGCCCGGTGGCAAGCGGCCTTGAGCCTCAGGCATCTCGGGAATTCAAGCTTCCCATTGCTTCGATGACA
>JBBQRY010000119.1:0-6545 GCA_038214335.1 Chthoniobacterales bacterium | reverse complement strand
ACCGTGCAGCGCGCGCACTCAAAATCAGTGCGTCGCCCAGCAACTTCAAAATGTGCGAAGGATGCGACTCCATGGTCATCGCCGCTGTTGTGACCTGCCCGCATTGTCATGGATACCGGTTTGACGAATCCCATGAGCGGGTCATCGAGCAGGCTCGCTTGCTGGCCTCTCGTCCTCAGCAGAGTGTCACCTCGACAGACTTTCTATAAATTTGGGAGGCAGAACGCGGCTTGCCCTAGCGGGCAATCTTTTCCATTGTTTGATGCTATGTGCTTGGATGATCTTTCGCTTGATCCGGATTCGCCGCTTTCCACGGAGGAGATCCATCGTGTCTGCGATGCGTTGTTTGATCCTGCGGTGTCGGTGGATTCCCGTGTGGACTTTCTCCGCCGCCTGCACCGGAGGGGTGAGACTCCGGAGGAGATTGCCGGGTTTGTGGAAGTGCTCCTAGGCCGTGCGACGCCGCTGCCATTTCCTGGGGAGGGCTGCATGGATGTCTGCGGCACCGGCGGAGACCGGGCGGGATATTTCAATGTTTCCACTGCGGCCATGCTCGTCGCTGCGGCATGCGGAGTGCGCGTGGTGAAACACGGCAACCGAGGCATCACTTCAAAATCCGGCGGAGCCGACGTGCTCGAAGCCCTAGGGGTTCGGATCGATCTTCCGCCGGACCGAGCGGCACACGCGCTCGAATCTGTCGGCTGCTGCTTCCTCTTCGCTCCACATTACCATCCCACGTTTCAAGCCGTCGCCCCCGTGCGCAAGCGCATCGCAGAGTTCGGAGAAACCAGCATCTTCAACATGCTGGGTCCGCTCCTGAATCCCGCCCGTCCGAGCCTCCAACTGGCGGGGGTGTTTGATCCCGGACTTCTCGCGATTTATGTCCGCGTGTTTGAACTTGCCGGACGCCGACGCGCTTGGGCGGTGCATGGAACGGGCGACACTCCGCTGGACGAAATCTCGCCCTTTGCCGATACCCATGTGGCGGCATGGGAGGATGGCACTCCACGCGAATTTGTGATCGATCCCTCGACGCTGGCACTTCCTCCCATCGATCCCGCCGAGCTGGCCGGAGGATCGTCCGCCTTCAATGCCGGACTCATTGCAGGCATCCTCGCAGGCAGCGTCCGTCACGGCGCACGCGCGATGGTGGTGCTCAATGCCGCAGCGGCCCTGGTGATTGCGGGCGAAGCCTGCGACCTTTGCGAAGGCATGCAAATTGCCGGTGAGGCAATCGACAGCGGTGCCGCCCGACGCACCCTCGACCGCCTACGCGCTGCCCAGTAGCACCGAATTGCGAATTCGATGGTCGCGCGGGCTCCAATAACCCTAAATCCGGCAGAAGAATGAACCACGGATAGAGGCAGTTATGACAATCTTGTTGAGCTTTGCGATTCACCTTTCGGGCGAACAGGGCTTGTGTTCCAACTCTTTCAATATCAGTGCCAACCGTGTAATCCGTGGTTCCAACTACGTTTTCTAGGATAGCAACAAGGGGCCTATTTTTCTTCCTGCATACCGACAATCCTTCCGGCATACCCGGTCATTTCGAGATAGCCGCGCCCGGTGATTGGCAAGGACTTCCGGGAACCGCTCACCTCGATGGCCCCTTCCCAGTAGGAAAATGGCTGAGCATCGAGTTCCTGCGCACGCAGGCGCGGTGAGATCGTGAGGTCCAGGTCGAGGGCAGGAACCGTCAACCGCCACTCGACGGGGTAATTTGCGGCCGTCTTGGGACTGCGCCACCAGCCCAGCGGTTCGAGCGAAAACCCGGCCTGCCCGATTTGGAGATCCGTGCCATCCTCAAAAACAAAAGTGCCGGAGGAATGCGGATCGCGTTTCCCATCCTCCGTGCGGATTTGGAAAAGCATGAGCTCGGTGCCGTCGTCCAATTGCAAACTGAACCAATCCCATCCTTTCTGGTGCACCGCCAACTGGTTGGTCGCCCACTCGTGATCGAACCAGCTGGTGCCCGTGACTTCATGGGTTTTTCCCCGGATCGAGATCCGTCCCGTGGTCGCCAACCGGGTCAACGAGTAGTAATGAGAAGCGCGCCCCTCGCCCTCCGACTTCTGGCTCACCCCCTCGCGGCCTTGGATCACCGGCAGCTTCTCCGCACTCAGGCGCAGGTCGATCTCGATCCCCTCTTCAGCCGCCCGCAGATGAAAATCATTCACCCCCGTGCGCTCGCAGGTCCAGTCCCGAATCCATGCCAGCCGCGCCCCCTCGTCAAATCCCGCTTCCCCAAACACTCCCCGCGACAGCCTTTGAAAATGATGAAATTTCCCACCGCTGAGCTCCGAGACCGCAAAATGCGCAAATTTCACCTCGCGCACCACGAACCGGCTGCCGACCTCCGGTGCTCCCGGCTCCCGCACTCCCTGCCGGAAAAACGTCAACTGATACCCAAAATCCTCCCCGCTGGCACTCCGCAGATTGCCTGTAAAATACCACCATTCAGTCTGAAAATCCGGATGACTTCCATGGTCCTCCGGGAACGCGTATTTCCACCCCGGCACAGCCAATCGCCATCCCGCCTCCACCCCGGTCACCCCGAGCCACCACCCTGCAAGGATACAAATCAAAACACGCACAACGCAGAGCCTATCCCGTGCCCCGCCTTTCCGCCATCCGGAATGCGTTAGACTGAGAGCCATGCCTCACCCACGCCCGAAGCGTGCGCCAAAGGAAAGGGGACATTCCTGTCCCCTTCCCTTGGCCTGTCAGTGTTTGCACTTTGAGATGAAAGATATCGGAAAACTACCGATCATACGTATCCTCCCGAGCTGAAATGCGGATTTTCGCACAAGAGTCTTGCATCCCGGCGGCGGGCGGATTCTTTAGCTGCATGGAACTTACGCCCGTCACGATTCTCACCGGCTTCCTCGGAGCCGGCAAAACGACTCTCCTCAACCGGATTCTTTCCGAAGACCACGGACTTCGGATTGCGGTCATCGAGAACGAATTTGGGGAGATCGGCATTGATCACGAACTGGTGATCAATGCGGACGAGGAAATTTTCGAGATGAACAACGGGTGCATCTGCTGCACCGTGCGCGGGGATTTGATCCGGATCCTGGGCAACCTCATGAAGCGCCGCGAGAAGTTCGACCACATCCTCATTGAAACCACCGGCCTCGCCGACCCCGGCCCCGTGGTTCAGACGTTTTTCGCGGACCAGGAAATGAAGGACAAGCTGTATGTCAACGCCGTCGTCACCCTCGTCGATGCCAAACACATCCTGCTCCACCTCGATGACAGCAGCGAAGCCCGCGAGCAGATCGCCTTTGCGGATGTCGTCCTCCTCAACAAATGCGACCTCGTCGAGCCCGCCGAACTCGACCGGCTCGAAACCCGCATCCGCGCCATGAACGCCCTGACAAAAATCCACCGCACCACGAATGCCGCCATCGAAATCGAAAAAGTGATGGACGTGGGAGGGTTCGACCTCGATCACGCGATGGAGGTCGATCCGCATTTCCTCGATGGCCACCACCATCACCACCACGATGATGAGGTGACCAGTGTCGGGATCGAGGCCGATGGGGACTGCGATGGGAAAAAACTCAACGATTGGCTCAGCACGACAGTTCGGGAACAGGGCGTTGATATTTTTCGTATGAAGGGAGTTTTCGCACTCGAGGGCCAGAAGGATCGCGTGATTTTTCAGGGGGTCCACATGATCATGGATGCTGCCAACGGCGGACCATGGGGGAAGCGTCCGCGCCGGAACTCGCTCGTCTTCATCGGACGCAATCTCGACCGCGCCGCCCTCAACGCGGGCTTCCGCGCCTGCCTCGCATGAGGTCCATGGCCGACTTCGGATAGGCCGCGAAGCCGGCAAAAATGCAAAACACAATCGCCCCCGGCCCCGCGAACCAGTTGCCTGCAAAGAGTGCCACGGCTCCTGTCACAAAAAACGCTTTGAACATCATGAGCGATTCGCTGCGGATTCCGGCGCGTTCAAAGATCCGCACCTGCCGCCAGATCAGGTAAAACGCGTAGAAGAATGCGGCTCCGCCCAGCAGGCCCAGGGAAAGCAGGATTTCCAAGTATCCGTTGTCCCCAATCGTGCCGCCGGCATCGATCTCACCGGTATTGACCCGCCCCGCCAGCCCCGTGGATCCCAAGCCTTGGCCAATCGGATTTTTCAGAATCTCCCCAAGCCCATACCCCGCAATCGCGATGCGCCCCTTGAAGGAGCCATCCTCGGTGATCGATCCAATCGTCTGCATCCGCTCCCCCACTTTCCCAGAACTCGGCGTGCTCTTCAGAATATAGCTGCCCGCAAAAGCCGCGACACAGAGCAGAACAATAATCTGGAGCGTGTTCTTTCCGCGATTGAGCACCGGAAAAAGGATGGCGGCCATCGTGATCGTGATGATAGCCGTGCGCACAAACGTCAGCAGAATCGTGGCAATGATCAGAACAACGGCGCCCCACCCCGTGATGTTGCGCCAGCGCTTCGAGACGATCATCGGAATCACCGCAAACGCCAGAAATCCTGCAAGCACCCCACGTTCACTCATGGTCGAAAACACCGTCATCTCTGTCGGTTTGAGCTGTCCAAGATACCCCTCGAATCCGACCGCCCGCACCCAGAAAGCATCCCATGGAGGAATCGTGTAGTATTGATACCAGCCATACAGACTCACCGCCACCGCGGCCCACCCCACGGATTTGACCCACCGATCCAGAATCTTTTCATTCCCTTTTGCAATCGCCGCGCAACCCATCACCGAAAGCGGAGCCACGTATTCGGCGAGCGCATACACCGCCGCCAGTTGGTTGCGCACCAGCCCGACCACAAACCCCACCGCCATCGCAAAGGCAAAAATCCGAATGATCCGCTGAAGAAATCCCGGGAGCGACGGATAGTGCCGGATCACCATCAAAAAAACGAATCCCGAAATCACCAGCGGCGTGAGGCTGATCGGCGAGAACGCATTGAAGGATCCCGCCGTCCAATCGTAAAACCTCCGGATCCCCCGGTTCAGCACGGTGATCCAAACAAGGTAATCAATCAGCCAACTCGACCCCGTCAGAAAAAAATACGCAGCCGGAGCCACGAGGAGCATTGCGAGCAGCCAGTCCATACAACTCCGAACCTATCGGGAAAATCCCAGCGATGCCAGTCTCGCGCGGAAGCAAAATGCTCACAGAAAATGCACCCGATCACAAAAAGGGGTTGTGCCGCGTGATATTCGGACGATAAAACATTCGGTTCGCGATCCTTCGCGGAGTAATTTCCGCTGGACTCCTTTTAGACACATCAACGATTCACAAAGCATGCAGACAAAAACCACCCGCCTGACTGGCCCGCCTCCCAAGCAAGGACTCTACGACCCTGCTTTCGAACACGATGCCTGTGGCGTGGGGTTTTTGGTCAATGTGCGCGGCGAAAAGTCCCATGCGATCGTGGAGGATGCCCTGACGATCCTTCGCAACCTCGACCACCGCGGGGCCTGCGGCTGCGAAGCGAATACCGGCGACGGCGCGGGCATCCTTCTCCAAATCCCCGACAAGTTTTTTCGTCGGGTCTGCGGCGAGGCAGGATTCCAGCTTCCGGCTGCCGGACAATACGGCGTGGGAATTATCTTCCAGTCGCCTGAGGACGCGATGGCGGCGGCGGGGCAGGCGGAGTTCGAGAGGCTCGTTGCGGAGCAGGGGCTTTCGGTGTTGGGGTGGCGGGAGTTGCCGACGGATCATTCGTCTTTGGGCGCAACCGCGCGCGCCAGCGAGCCACGGATGCGGCAGGTCTTCCTCGCGCGTCCGGCGGATTGCCCGGATGATCTCACTTTCGAGCGTCACCTTTATGTGGTGCGCAAGCGGGCATCGAGCAGCATCCGCACGGGCGGGATCGATCCCTCGTGGTTTGTCGCCACGCTCTCAAGCCGGACGATTGTTTATAAAGGCATGCTCATGCCTGAGCAGGTGGACGCATATTTTCCGGAGCTCAAGGATCCCGATGTCGAATCCGCCATGGCGCTTGTTCACTCGCGATTCTCGACAAATACGTTTCCGAGTTGGGACCGCTCGCACCCGTATCGCTACATCGCCCACAACGGCGAAATCAATACCCTGCGCGGTAACATCAACTGGATGCACGCCCGCCAAGCTCTTCTCACCAGCAAGCTTTTCGGCGACGACCTTGCGAAGACGTTTCCGGTGATCAATACCGATGGATCGGATTCCGCAATGTTCGACAACTGTCTGGAGCTGCTCACGCTTTCAGGTCGCTCGCTGCCTCATGCGATGATGATGATGATTCCCGAGCCATGGGAGCTGCATGAGACGATGCCGGACGACAAGCGCGCGTTTTACGAATATCACTCCTGCCTGATGGAGCCATGGGACGGACCCGCCTCGATCGCGTTCACCGACGGCACGATCATGGGCGCGGTGCTCGACCGGAATGGACTCCGACCCTCGCGGTATTGGGTCACGAAGGATGGCCTCGTTATTTTGGCCTCCGAGGCTGGTGTGCTGCCGATTGCTCCCGAGCGCGTGCTGGAAAAAGGCCGTCTCCAACCTGGTCGCATGTT
>JBBQRY010000118.1:0-6665 GCA_038214335.1 Chthoniobacterales bacterium | reverse complement strand
GGGCCACCGCAAGAAGAGACCTTTTTTCAATCAGCGCGTAGGCATTGTGGTTGTGGATGGATTCAAAATTTTCGGCCTCCACGCGATACCAACGGATATTGGGATCCGCTTCGCAGCGCACGGCCACATTGCGGACGAGGTCTTCGACGAAAACCGGATTCTGATAAGCGCGTTCGGTGACGGCTTTTTCATCTGGACGCTTGAGCAGGCTGTAAAGTTCCGAACTCGCGGAATCCTCCACCCATCGGATCATGTTTTCTATCCACATAGGTTTGCGGCAGCGGACGGCGAGGGTGACGTGGCCGCGCTGGTTATGGGCGCCAAATTCACTGATCGCTTTCGAACAGGGGCACAGAGTCGTCACAGGCACTGTCACCTCGACCACAAAATCCAATTTACCATGTTCCAAAGTCGCGAGAAACTTTGCACTGTAATCCACGAGTCCGACGGCTCCCGTGGCGGGGGCTTTCTTTTCCAAAAAAAACGGAAACACGAATTCTAGGTGTGCGCAGTCACTTTCCAGGCGAATCGTGAGCTGGGAGAGGATTTCGGGGATATTGTCCACATGAATGACGGGTCCGTGTGAGCTGAGGACCTCGACAAACCGGCTCATGTGGGTTCCCTTGAAATGATGTGGAAGATCGACCGTGAGTTGAACCGTGGCAATCGTGCTTTGGATGGCATGGTCCTTGTCGCGCACTTGCACCGGATACCGCAGGGATTTGATTCCGACGCGATCAATCGGCATTTGGCGGTCATCGGGTTCGCTTTGCGTGTCCTTCATCTGGAGGATACTAGGCATAATCCTAAATAAAGCAATTGTGCCCGCGAATCACGCGTAAGGAATAGGAAGGGGAGGGCGAACCTCCGTGGGAGTCCATGCATCACAGCTCGGACGGAGCCTCGCCCTCCCGCTTGTGCATCGTCTTGGTGAGAAATAATCCTCGCGGTTTCGCGTCTTCTGTGTTCGTCTCAACAGCATGAACTTATTCGATTTAAGCGACGAGGTGGCTGTGGTGATTGGGGGAACAGGCGTTCTGGGCGGGGCTTTGGCGGAAGGCTTGGCCGCGCATGGTGCCAAGGTTGTGGTGGCAGGACGCAATGCCGAGCGGGGAAATCAGCGTGTGGAAGCCATCGCCGAGGCTGGCGGCACAGCAATTTTCCTGGAAGCGGACGCCTCTGCGAAGGACAGCCTTCAGGATCTTCTTGGCAACACCGGCGACCACTTCGGAGTTCCTACTGTCCTCGTCAATGCCGCCGGCGGCAACAATCCGAGCGTTACCGTCAGTCCGACCAACCCCTTCGTGGGGATTGCCGTGGAGGATTGGACCGCCAGCTTCGCCCTCAATCTGGTGGGAGGAGTCCTGCTTCCCTGTCAGGTCTTCGGACCCTCGATGACCGCCGCCGGGAAGGGCAGCATCATCAATATCGCCAGCGTCTCGGCTCACCTTCCCCTCTCGAATGTGGTCGCTTACTCCGCCGCCAAGGCCGCCGTCCTGAATCTCACCCAATTCCTCGCCCGCGAATGGGCGCCGTTCTCGGTCCGCGTGAACTCGCTCACGCCCGGATTCTTTCCCGCCGAGCAGAATCGGCGGCTTTTGTTCCAAGAGGATGGGACTCCGACCCCTCGTGCCTCCTCCATTCTGAACCATACTCCCATGGCGCGATTTGGAAAATCGGAGGAGCTTGTTGGGGCGGCCGTCTTCCTGGCATCCTCCGCAGCCAGCGGATTTGTCACAGGTGTGGACCTGCGTGTGGACGGAGGCTTTCTCTCGCAGACCATCTAACAAGGCGGGGCTGCGGGTTGTGCGGGGATGTTGGCGGATGAGCGAACGACGCGTATCGGCGACTCTCAGGGAGCACAGGCGTCTCGCCTGTGAGTGGCTCGAATCGACGTTCCATGGCGCCCCTTCCGTTTTCTCTCTGTTCGAAGCCCCGGCGTAGGAGCTGTCAGGCCGTCTTCATCAGGTTTCTGAGGCACACTTCCATGTGGATTTTAACGCGTCCTTCTCGTTTTGCTGTGTGCGCACGTCCACTTGGGCTTGGATTTGTTCCACGTGGAACGTCGGCTTCGGCACTTCGTCTCAGGCGCAGCTCGTCAAGACGATGAACGCTCAGGCAAGGGGGGCAGCATCGAAACCGCTCCAATCCGCGCATCAGGGTTCCTGGAGGGTCAGGCTCCTGCGCTGCCCATTGGTTCCTGTGCGGTTAGGAGACGACGCTGAAGTTCGTTGTTCCACGTGGAACTTTCTTGATACTCAGGCAGGGGTTGCTGCCGGGTCTCTGCGCGAAGTCGTTAGTCAACCCCGCTATTCTTGCTCAATTTGTTTCCGGAGAGCTTGGATATCCGACTCGATGCGTCCGAGAGCCTCTGCGAGATCCTTTTTGGGCATTCCGGGTTCCGGAAGATTCCTGAGTTCCTGCATGGTGGAGACAATGATGCCGATGAAGAGGTTGAGGATGGTGAACGTGGCAATCATGATAAAGGGAACAAAAAACGCCCAAGCCCATGGGAAAATCTCCATCACCGGGCGGACGATGCCCATGGACCAGCTTTCTAGGGTCATGATCTGAAACAGGGAGAAGAGGCTGGCGCCTAAAGATCCGAACCATTGGGGGAACACAGTTCCGAAAAGGTTCGTGGCGAGAACGCCGGCCGTGAAGAAGAAGATGGCCATCACGGCCATGACTCCCGCCAAGCCGGGGATGGAATGGAAAAATGCGGCAACTACCTTGCGGAGCTGTGGAATGACAGTGAGAAGGCGGAGGACGCGGAGAACACGAAGCGAACGGAGGACGGCCCAGACTCCGCTGCCGGGAACCAAGGCAATTGCTACAACCGAAAAATCAAAGAGATTCCAGCCGTTTTTCCAATAGAAGCTGCGAAACGCCAGCAACTTGCAGCCGATTTCGATCAGAAAGACGACCAAGCAGGCGCGGTCCACCAGCTTGAGCCAGAATCCGAAGGATTCCATGAGTCCTCGATCTGTTTCCAATCCGAGAATGAGGGCATTGAGCAGGATGACAGCCACAATGACGCGTTGAACCTCGAAGGATTCCACCCACCGCCCCAAGCAAAGTCTCCACTGGGCCGCGCCATGGGCTTGCATCCGGTCCAACATTTGTGTCTCGCTCATTTAGGAAATCATTGCCGATACAGTCACGGAAACGCAAATATTGTCAAGGAATTCGTAACACGTTCTCTATAAAATGGATGTCCATATTTTCCAACGAACTCCGGATTTCTAGACCAGTGGCGTTATTTCTTCCCTCGGGGCGTGGGGACAGGCTTGGCAGTTCTGGGACTGCCCCAGAGAAGGAGGGACGGACGTTTTTTCACGGAGGTGCTAAGTTCCTGGAGATTAGCCGAGGTGGTGGCAAGGTTGCTGAGAATTTCTTTCACGTCGCTTGCATTGAGTTTGGTGGCGGGTTCGAGGTTTTCGAGGATTTGGCGAAGTTGTTTGTTCGAGGACTCGAGTTCCCCAAGGAATTTGGAAGCCTCGGCGGAGAGCTTCGGAATATGGGCGTTCGCAAGGACGGAGGTGGAGTCCTTGATGAGGATTTGCAGGTCGCCGCTGATCTTGTCAATTTGCGAATCGACCACCGCTTTGTTGAGGTTCTCCAGCAACTCGGTGCCTGTTTGGCTGATTCCGGCAATGTTCAATTTCTCGACTTCGCGAAGGATTCCATTGATCGAGTCCAAGAAGCTTGTGAGCTCTCCGGGGGCGGAGGGAATGTAATACACCTGCGGTTTCCATGGAGGCGTGAGGGCCGGGAACCGTGCGGGATCAAAATAATCAATATCGAGGTAATTGAGTCCCGTGATCCCCTGCGGCTCAATCCGCACCCGCAGTCCCTGATCAATGCTCTTGGTGAACTGTGGAGTCAGATCGTCGGCCGTGAACATGCCGGGAAAAACCGCCCGGTTGATCTCCATGAAAAGAACCACGTAGTTGTAGAGGCCGTCCGTTTCCGTGAGGTGATATTCCGTAAAGGCAAAATTGATCCGCGTGACTTTGCCAATGAGCACGCCACGGAATTTCACGGGCGAGCCGATGTCGATCCCCTGCACGGTGCCCCGCACATAGGTTTCCACCTCGATTTTTGGCAGAAACATCTGGCCTCCGCCGAAGACAAGAATTCCAGCCACCAACAGGGCCACTCCGCCTGTCATAAAGACTCCGATGCGGAAAAAATTGGGCTTGGCACTCATCCGGCAGCCTCCTGGGATTCACGGTGGAAGAACGCATGCACGGCGGGGTCGGTAGCCTTGTCACGGAGGTCACCGGGAGGCCCCTCGGCCAGAATTCCTTTGGATTTTGAATCAAGCATGATGACGCGGTCGGCGACCGCATAAATACTGGCCAACTCGTGACTGACAATCACAAAGGTGACTCCAAGGTTTTTGTTGAGGTTGAGAATGAGTTCGTCCAAGCCTGCGGACGTGACGGGATCCAGGCCGGCGGAGGGCTCATCAAGGAAAAGAACCTCCGGATCCAAGGCCATGGCCCGCGCAATCGCTGCCCGCTTTTGCATCCCGCCGCTCACCTCCGAAGGATAGTGCCTAGTAAATCGTTCGAGACCAACGAGAAACAGCTTCATCCGGGCAATCATCCGCCGCGCATCAGCCGGCAAATGCGTGAACTCCTCGAGCGCGAGCATCACATTCTCTTCGAGTGTCAGCGATCCGAAGAGCGCCCCGCTTTGATACATGACGCCAAACTTTTTGATCAGATCCTCCCGCTCGGTGCCGACCGCCGTCGTGATGTCCTGCCCGTCAAGGAGGATCGTGCCCGAGGCAGGAGGGACCAAGCCGATGAGGTGCTTCATGAGGGTGCTTTTTCCGCAACCCGAACCGCCAAGAACCACAAAAATCTCCCCGTGATGCACGTCAAACGAGATCCGGTCAAGGATCACGAAATCCCCATAGGCGGCGGTCAGGTTCTGGACCTCAATGATGTTTGATTCGGTCACCATTTGAGGACGTAAAAAATCACCGCAAAAACCGCATCGACCACCACGATCAGGAAGATGGCGCTGACGACCGCACGCGTCGTGGACTCCCCGACTGCCGTGGCCCCATGCCCGGTTTGGAGTCCGCGCAGGCATCCGACCCCGGCGACCAAAATGCCAAAGACAAAAGATTTGATAAAGCCGGTCATCAGATCCGTGACCCCCACGGCACTCACCAACTGATTCCAAAGTGCGGCGAACGGAAACCCTTGGGTCATCATCACAAGGAAGCCGCCAGCGACGCCCAGGAAACTGGCATAAACGGTGAGGATCGGCGTCACAATGAACCCAGCCAACACGCGCGGAACAACGAGAAACCGCATCGGATCCAGCCCCATCGTGCGCAGCGCGCTGATCTCCTCGTTGACCGTCATGGTCCCAATCTCCGCTGCAAAAGCGGACCCCGAACGCCCTGCCAAAACGACAGCGGTCATGATCGGTCCCAACTCCCGCAGCAGCGCGAGGGCGACCAGATTGACCACGAAAATATCAACGCCGAACTGCCGCAACGGAACCGCAGCTTGAAAGGCCATGATCATGCCGGTGAGAAACGAGACCATGCCGGCGACCACCAGCGCATCGACTCCCGCTTTTTGCGCGGTCACCCACATATCCCGCCAGCGCACCAAGCCGGGATGCGCCACACACCGAAGAGCCATCACGGAAAACTCTCCGATGAAAGCGATCTGATCCCTCACATCTTGGAAGATCCCCCACGATACCCGCCCGATCTGCTCGAAGAACGAATCCCTGCGATCCGGCTCCTCCGCAGGGTGTGCGGGCAAGGACGCAAATGGTTTCAACAAGGCCAAGATCTCGGGACGCAGGCCGGAAATTCTGACGTGCTCCTCACGGCCCAGCACCCACAAAAATGCCAGCCCCGCCCCATCAACTTTGATGAGGCTCGCCGCCTCCACCTTCCATGCTCCGGACATCGTCCCCAGACGCGACCACGCCTCAGCCACCACCCCGGCATCCAGACTCTCGCCAAGCACCAGCCTTCGCGTCTGCGGATCAAAATTCATAAGGCAGTATCACCGCCCATTCATACCGGACAGCTCCCCGGCCAGCAAACCCGATTTTTCCATTAACGCTGAGAGGCGCATGCCCAAATAGTGAAGCAAAGGAGAGGAGGCATTCCTGTCCCCTTCCGCCGGCCTGTCCGTGTTTGCACTTTTCAGACCCCTTGAGATGCGCCGCATATTTGCGCGCATAACGCGAGAGCAGGTCACATCAGAAGACGAATCGAGGATTCCTGCTGGTAGCCCGGTCACCGCCGCCATGCAAAAGAATGCAGGGAATGGGTGGAGCATTTCCTCTGGGTTTGGCTTGGGCAGATGGAGTGGAAACCGTTTATCCTTGGGAGGCTTTTTTCGGCATGTTTTTCGCAACCCACAACTGCCGGACTCAGGCCTCGTCGGGCTTTGGAGCGATAGTGATACCGAGGGCTTTTTCGACTTCATCGAGAATTCTCTCGGCACCGATGTATTTGTAATCATCCAGAACAAATTTTTCAAATTGGCCTGGTGTCGGTTCCCAGACGAGGTCGGCGATTCCCTTGTTTTCCCAGCGCTTTCGGCTCACGGCTCGAATTTTGGCGATTTCGATCTGGCGTCCATTGGGCAGGAAGATGATTCCATTTTCCATGCGGG
>JBBQRY010000117.1:0-6677 GCA_038214335.1 Chthoniobacterales bacterium | reverse complement strand
AGTTTGAATATGGTCGTGGACTTCGTTCATGACGCGAGCCTTTCGGAGAGTTTTTCCAGGGCATCCTGGGTGAGGACGATTTTGTCAAATGCAAGCAATTGCTCGGTGTTGACATCATCCGCACGGGTGAGTTGGGCGCGGGTGACATTGCGAGCCGCCTTGAAGGTCACTTCGTCGAAGGCCTTGGAGACGATGAGCGTCTTTTTGGCCTTGGCAGCGGTTTCGGAAAGGAGGGCAACGAAGAGCTTTGTTTTGGGCTCGGCGACTGCGAATTTGTCCACCAGCAGCACGTCGCCATCAAGGATGCGGGCGCTGAGGGCTTTGCGGAGAGCCAATTTCTTGACGGCCTTTGGCGTATTCTTCGTATAGTCGCGGGGCTGAGGCCCGTGGGCGACACCTCCGCCGACCCAGACCGGGCTCGAGAAATATCCGGCGCGGGCGCGGCCCGTGCCTTTTTGACGCCATGGCTTGCGGCCAGAGAGGTTGACTTGGGCCTTGGTCTTGGCGCAGGCAGTGCCGCTACGCCGGGCTGCCTGAATGGCAACCACGACATCATGCACGGCCTGGTGGCCTTTGGCTTCATCGGTGATCAGTTGGATTTGCGCCTTCTCTGCATCGGCGGCTGTAAGGACGGTCGCGCTCATGGTCAATTTTGCTGCAGACATGCCGCGCCTGCATCTCTGGGAGAGACGGCGAATGCGTGAATGTCAGTGTGCGTTTTCATTTCAAAAGTAGGTTCCCGGTGAGTCTGGGAGCATCAGGGGACAAAAAAACCACGCTAACGTGGTTGAACGTCCACCCGACAACTCGCGGGAGGGAGGAGTTTACGAATCGAACTTCGACTAGCAAGAATAAAAATCAGAAATCGCAAATATTTTTTTTGAGCGCCTGATTTCCGCTGGCGATTTCCTCCGAAAAAGATTCGGGCCACCAGCGGAAATGATCAGAAAACAAAGAAAACTGATCCGCGGTGGCCCGAATTGCTGCCTTAACCGAGAGATTTGACCTGCGCGGAGGGCTGATGTTCAAAGTTTCTCAAAAAAAAGATCGTGAAGATGGTTCTTTTCGTTTTCTCATCACTCTATTATGCTCTCGCTGTTTGCTTTATGCATATGATAAAAACCGCGGCCTCCGGACTCGTGCCGGGCACTTTTTTTATTTTGAGTGGCAGCTTTCGGCGGCAGGTGTGCCGCGTGCGGGGAGCAGCCGGGCGAAACTGGGGCTTCCTTCCTCTCAGGCAAAAACATCCGCCCCGTTTTCGCGGTCCTGCCGGCGGCGGATTCGGAAGAGGTGGGCGGGGCGGGGGTGGGGATTGAGGGCGACGAAAGTCCGGCGGCCGCGCCACGTGAAGCGTTCTCCGGTGAGCAGGTCTTCGGCCACAAAGGGGTCGGCTTCGCCGATTCCGAAATCTGCTAGGGGCACATGGACAAAGGCGGTTTGGGGTTGCCATGGATCGGTGGTCACGACGACAAGAATTAGGTTGTCAAGTCCGGTGGTGGCTTTGCTGAAGCACAGGATGGCGTCGTTTTCGGCGGTGCGGATGCGCAGGTTGGCGTATTCGTGGAGGGCGCGGTTTTCGCGGCGGATCTGGTTCAGGCGCGTGAGCAAGCCTTTGATGTTACCGGGCGCGTTCCAATCCCTCCCCTTGAACTGGTATTTTTCGGAATCCGCATACTCCTCACGTCCGGGCAGAGCGGCATTTTCGCAGAGTTCAAATCCGCTGTAGATGCCATAGACCGGGCAGGACATGGTGGCCAGCACGGATCGGATCATGAAGGCCGGGCGTCCGCCCTGTTGGAGGAACTCGGGGAGGATATCCGGGGTGTTGGTGAAAAAGTTTGCGCGGAAATACTCACGGAGTTCGGCGCTGGTGAGTTCGGTGAGGTATTCGGCCAGCTCCGCCTTCGAGTTGCGCCATGTGAAATACGTGTAGCTCTGGTTGAAGCCAGCCTTGGCAAGCTCCTGCATCATCTTTGGACGCGTGAATGCCTCGCTCAGGAACACGGCATCGGGAAATGCGGCTTTGACTTCCGCGATGACCCACTCCCAGAACGAGACGGGTTTCGTGTGAGGATTGTCCACGCGGAAGATGCGTACCCCGTGTTCACACCAGAAAAGGATCACGTCGCGGAGTTCGTCCCACAGCGCCCGCCAGTTGGCATTGTGAAAATTTAGCGGATACACGTCCTCGTATTTTTTGGGAGGATTTTCCGCATATTTAATGGAGCCATCCGGACGCTTGAAGAACCACTCGGGATGGGATTTCACGTAGGGGTGATCAGGCGAGCAATTGATGGCGAAGTCGAGGGCGATCTCCATCCCCCGTGCACGCACTTCACCGACCAGCCAATCAAAGTCCGCCAGCGTTCCGAGCTCGGGGGCGACATCCTTGTGTCCGCCTCCGTTGACCCCCTGCTTGCGATTGCCGATGGCGTAGGGCACACCGGGTTCGCCCGGGTTGCAATCGAGGGAATTATTGCGACCTTTGCGGTGGGTCGTGCCAATGGGATGGATCGGCGGAAAATAAATAACATCAAACCCCATCGCCTTCGCATCATCAATGCGCCCAAGCCCATCCCGGAAGGTCGATCCGGAATCCGCCTTGCCTTCTGCCGATCGCGGAAAGAATTCATACCATGCTGCGAAGGTCGCGCGTTCGCGATCCACCCACACGGGATGCGGATCGGCTGCGGTCGCCAGCGACCGGTCGGCATACACGGTCATGAGCGCAGCAAGCACCGGATCATGCGCCAATTCATTGGCCTGTTCGAGGGGGGCTTTTGCGAGCGCGGAGGCAAATTTCTTCAAGGAAGCGGCATCGGCTTTGGGGGCACGGGATGCTGCGGCCTCAAGGAATTTGGCCCCTTCGAGGATTTCACTTTGGAGCTCGCGAAGTCCGGCTTGGACCTTGGTGTCGAACTCGTGCTGCCAGGAGAAGAAGACATCGCCCCATGCCTCGATAGTGAACTCCCATGGGCCGGGAGCCGTCACGCAGAGCGCACCGGTCCAGCGGTCATTGAGGAGCGCACGCATCGGAGTCTCGCGCCAGGCAGTTTCGCCAACCATGCGCCATTTCAGCATGGCAGTGACTTCGTCATGACCTTCCTTGAAGATATCAGCCCCGACGGTGATCTCTTCGCCGACGGCTCGTTTGATGGCGTAGCGGGCGTTGTCGAGTGCGGGAGTGATGCGCCGGATGATGGCGGTTTCGGGTTGTTTCTTCATGGCAGAGAGTCAAGGACGCGGACAAACTCATCGAGTCCGTCCAAATGGGCTGCAGTCTCGCGGAGCAAGCGGCGGGCAGCAGGAATGTGGGAAAGAAAGTCGGCGCGGCCTTTTTGGATGCCAAGGAACCCATAGGCTCCGAGAGCCTGCATGAGGCGCTGGAGGCAACACCAGTGGTAGATTTCTTCAAAATCTTCGGTGATGGTGGCACCGGACGCCTGCGCGTGGTGGACGTAAAACTCCAGCAACTCCGAGCGCTCTTCGGGTTCCAGCGTGACATACGGGTCCATGAGGAGGGATGCCACATCGTATTGCGCGAGGCCCGGACGCATTCCTTGGAAATCGATCAGCCATGCCGCACGATCCCGGATCAGGATATTTTGGGATTGGAAGTCGCGATGGACGAGCACCCTCGGAAGCGACGCCAGTCGCACGGCTGCTTCACTCAGCGCGGACAACCCGGCCATCCGCGCAACCTGCTCCGAGGAAAGCCGGAAATGGTTCCCCAAGCAGTGCTCAAAAAAATACGCCTGCTCCCACAGATAGAGCGGCTCGTTGAACTCGCGTTCGAGCGTGAGTTCACTGCCCGGCAGGTTCCTGGTGGCCGCCGAGTGCATCTTGAAAGCCTCTGCCAGAGCGGATTGGTAAAGGGGCCGCCGCACGTCCCATGGCTCATCGCGGAAATGCCACAAGTCGGTCTCTCCGAGATCCTGCATCCAGATCAGCCCCTCTTCGCGGTCATGCAGGTAGATGTGCGGGACCTGGACTCCCGCCGCAGCAAGAAATTGCGCGATATCCACATAATGCCGGTTTTCCTCCTTATGCCCGGAATACTTCACCAAAATCATCGCCCGCTCGCCGGCCCGAATCCGGTAAAACTTCCTCTCCGATCCCCCCTTTTCCATGACCGATACCTCGAAGTCCCCCGGTTCATAACCAGGGAACCTCTCCATCGTGTGATCAATGATTTCGTGAACAGCCAGCATGAACAGCCGCTCAGTCAATCCGAATCGAAGCGGAGCGGAAAGCCGAAACTGAAGGGGTCAGTCCCATAAGTTATAATTTCCAAAAAACCGGAAGCATCAAGGCGGCGTCAACGATCCGGCCTGAATGCCAAACCCACACGGGTCGGCTTCTTCGGCTATCCTTCGCAAGATGCCGGATCGTCGGGATTTTGCGGAGGGGGAAGGAAGCTATTTTTGCAAAGGCGGGCGTAGAGGCCGTGGTGGGCCAGGAGTTCGTCGTGCGTGCCGCGCTCGAGGATTTTTCCACGCTCGAGCACAAGGATTTGAGAGGCATGGCGCACGGTGGACAGCCGGTGGGCAATGACGAAGCTGGTGCGGTGTTCCATGAGGCGGTCGAGGGCCTGTTGGATGAGGATTTCGGTGCCGGTATCGACGCTGGCGGTGGCTTCGTCGAGGATGAGGATGGGAGGATTTTTCAGCAGGGCGCGGGCGATTGAGATGCGCTGCTTTTCGCCAACGCTGAGCCGGATTCCGCGTTCGCCAACGGGTGAATGCAGGCCCTTGGGGAGGCGACGAATGAAATCTGCCGCATTGGCGGCTTCGAGCACCTGCCACATTTCATCCTCGGAAGCGTCGGCTTTCCCGATGCGGAGGTTCTCGGCGGTGGTCCCGTTGAAGAGAAACGTTTCTTGGGTAACGACTGCGATATTTTGGCGCAAGTGGCTGCGGGGGATCTCGCGGAGGGGAGCTCCATCCAGAAAGATCTCGCCGGAGCTGAATTCGTAGAATCGGACAAGGAGGTTGACGAGGGTGGATTTGCCGGCACCTGTTGGCCCGACCAGCGCGATGGTTTCTCCGGCTTGAGCGGAGAGGTTGATTCCGTCCAGCACGGGAATCTCTGGAGAGTAGGAAAACGATACGTCGCGGTATTCGACGACGCCTTTGACGGGATGGGGTGCGGCATGGGACGGATCTGCGGTCTCGGGTTCGGCGTCAAGAATCTCGAACACCCGATCCCCTGCCGCGCGTCCGGCTTGAAAAATCTGGTTGAGCTGGTGGAGACGACCGACCGGTTCGTAGAGGTAGCGGGCAAGGACAAAAAATGCGACGAGCACGCCAACATCCATCCTTCCGGCAATGACCTCCCGGGTTCCATAGCCTGCGATGAGCAGCATTCCGCAGGAGGTAATGAATGCCATACTGGGTTGGTAGATCGCCCATGAGCGCATGACCACGAGCGTGGCCCGTCGCACGGCGTCGCTGGCCCCTTGGAATCGCGCATGTTCGCGCTCCTCGCTGGTGAAAGTTTTGATTTGCCGGATGCCGGCAATGTTGTCGTGGAGCAGGGAGTTGAGCGCGGAGACGGATTTCCGTTGGAGCTGATACCGCGAGCGGGCGGTGAGGGTGTAGATCATGGCACCCGCAGCCAAAAACGGGATCGGCAACAGCGCGGCAATCGTCAGAGACGGACTGTAAACGATCATGAGTCCGCTCACGATCAGGATTTGGAGGATCGCGACCGTGCCTTGCTCGATACCATCGATAAGCACGCGCTCGACGCTGGTCACGTCCTCGATGAGCCGGGTCATGATGTCGCCGGTGGCCCGGTTGTCGAACCATGGGAGAGGCAGGTTCTGGATGTGACCGTAGAGCGCACTACGCAGATCGCAGATCACTTTTTGCTCGAAATGGTTGTTGAAAACAATGCGCAGGCTATCGAGAAGCTCTTGGAAGAAAAATCCGGCGAACCCTGCGGCGAGCAAAGGAAGGAGGAGTCCAGGCTGGTTGCCCCGGATCACATCGTCCACGATCCGCTGCGTGACAGCGGGAAACACAATGACCATCAGCGTGCTGAGGACCGCACACCCGAGCGTGGCCCCAGCCAGAAGCGGATACCGCCGCACGTAGGGAAGGACGCGAAGAAATACCGGCATCGCTTAGGACTCCTCCCGGTAAGGTTGATGAAGCTGCACCGGCTTGGCTGATTTTTTTCGCAGCTTCAGATTGAGCATTTCGACAAAGACGGAAAATCCCATCGCAAAATAAATATATCCCTTGGAAATATGCTGCCCGAATCCATCGGCCATGAGGGTCACGCCAATCAGCAGCAGGAAACTGAGCGCCAGCATTTTGACCGTGGGATGCCGATCCACAAACCGGCTGATCGGCCCCGAGAAATACATCATAAAAATGACAGCCACCACCACGGCCGCCACCATCACGGGAATGTCATTCACCATGCCCACGGCCGTGATCACTGAATCCAACGAAAACACGATATCCAGCAACATGATCTGGACGAGCACCGAAGCAAACGCATTCCGCCGGCGTGGAGCCATCATTTCTCCGTCCTCCCCCTCCATGTGACCATGGATTTCGTGTGTGCTCTTGCCCACCAGAAAGAGACCCCCCAAAAGCAAGATCAGATCACGTCCGGTGAACCCATGTCCCAACACCTCGAAGATCGGTTTGGTGAGTCCGGCCATC
>JBBQRY010000116.1:0-6693 GCA_038214335.1 Chthoniobacterales bacterium | reverse complement strand
CCTCGATGCGGAATGCACAGAAATGCTCCGAAATGCGATGGAAGAACTTCGGTTAAGCGCTCGCGCCTACGACCGGATTCTCAAGGTCAGCCGCACAATCGCAGATCTCGCAGGAGAACCCAACATCCAGTCCCCCCACCTCATGGAAGCGATCCAATACCGCACGCTGGATCGAACGTTGTGGCAGTAGATTTTTCCTGAGCGACACTCCTCGCCAAATCTCCCCCCTCTCGCAGAAGAGCGATCTCGTGTGGGAAATTGACGAATGTCGTTTTTCGTGTATTGTTCGTGCATGGCGACGAAGACCATTACCCTGGAGATTGATGCGTACAACAAGTTGAAGGCCGAAAAAAAGGCCGGGGAATCGTTCACGGCTGTGGTGCGTCGTGCGTCCTTTGCCAATGCCCCGCTGACGGGTTCGGATCTGGCGGCTTACCTTCGCTCGGGTGGCTGCGGGGTCAGTAATACTTACCTAAACGCGGTGGAAGAAGCGGCCTTGCATGACCCTATTCCCGATGACCCATGGGGCTGATCCTTGATAAAAGTTTTGTCATTCAGGCAGAGCGTGAGGCGAAGCGCAGCCTGTCGGTACGGACGGAGACTTTTCTGGCCCGCCACGGTTCCGAAAATCTCTTCATCACCTTCACCGTAGCGGGAGAACTCGCTTGCGGTCGATCCGCCAACATCCGCCGGGACTGGGTGCAACTTTGTCGTCCTTATCCCGTCCTGCCTTGGACCATGGAAATCGCTTGGCAATACGGAGAAACTTATCGAACTCTCGCTAGCGCAGGAAAACTCATTGGAGGAAACGACCTCTGGATCGCAGCCACGGCCTTGGTGCACGGCTTCGGTGTCGTCACCGCAAACGAGGCCGAATTTCGACGGGTTCCCGGGTTGATTGTTGAAACCTTTTGATCACGGAAAAGGTGCAGATCCTTCATATTAACACATTTTGACGTTTGGCTTTTGAGCGCGCGTTGGCCAGTGAGCGCCAGTTTCCAGCGTGGAGGAGATGCGCGACGTCGTTGAGAGTCAGCGTGGTGGATTCGCGAAGTAGGCTCGCGATCTTGATCTTGATTTTGATGGGCGCACCATCGGACTTCATGCTGGCCGCCGCGATGAACCCCTGCGCGTGCGGATATTTTGGCGATCCGGCCCGCGAATGCCGCTGCTCGTCGGCACAGGTCGAGCGGTATCGGTCGCGGATTTCGGGACCGCTGCTCGACAGAATTGACATCCATGTCGAGGCCCCAGCCGTCCAATACCGGGAGCTATCGAGCAATGAACCCGCCGAGTCCTCCGCCGCAATCCGCGAACGCATGGATCGAGGCACGCGGACGCCAGAAAACCCGCTTCCAGCGCTCGATCGGTGCCGCATCGCCTGCGGTGACCGTCTGCGAGGCTTTGATTTCAAATGGCAGGTGCCGGCGGCGGGACTCGAACCCGCACACCCCTTTCGGGATAAGGGATTTTAAGTCCCTTGCGTCTGCCATTTCGCCACGCCGGCATATGCTGATATCCAACAGCTTACGTGCTGAATAAACAAACTCTTTGGAAATGTTCTGCTTTTTTTATTTTGACGGTATGAGATCGCATGAGTCCGCATGTCATGGTCGGGATGTGGCGACCCATAGCAAATACCGTTTTACCACTGCCAAGGATGCCCGCAATCGAAAATTTCTAGGCTCTGGGGCGGGGAAAGCGTGAAGCGCAGACATTCCTGTTTGCCTCTGAGGGAGAAAGAAGCAGTCAGGAATGTCTTCACCTGGTCGTGAAAGAACATGTCCCGCGCCGCATGTGCTCGCGGAGGTAACACTCCACCACGCAGGAGTCGATGAGGTCTTCGAGGAACCCGGAGTGATAATCTCCACCCGTTCAGGGCTTTGGGGCACTGGCGGCGCTGGGGATGAGGAGGGGGATGCCGTTTTGGATAGGGTAAAGGATTTTACCATCCTCGCGCACGAGGCCGGATTCCGCTCCGAACCGCTTGAGTTCCTCGGGCGTGGCCTCGTGGAGCGGTTGGCGGGATTCCGGGCAGCAGAGGATGGGAAGAATATCCATGGATCAACTCAGAGGCGGGCCTGATCCGCGTGGGATCAGGCGGTTCTTCCACAGCAGGATTTGAATTTTTTTCCGCTGCCGCAAGGACAAGGATCGTTGCGTCCAACTTTTGGCATTTCTCTTTTAATCGGAAGCTCGATTTTGGGTGCGGGCGGCAGGGCGTCCGCGATGTGCTGGGCATCGGATGTTGCAGCGGCTGGGCGCACGCGGGCGGCGGGATCCGCACGGAGCAGGCTTTGGGGCAGGCTGGCGAGGAGCTGTTCAAATGCCTGGAGGTTTGTTGTGCTGCGGAACAGGTTGTTGAGGATCTCGACCTTAATGCTGTCCATGAGTTCGACGAACATCACGTAGGCATCGTTCTTGTATTCCACGAGCGGATCCTTCTGTCCGAAGGCCCGCAGATAGACGGCTTCGCGAAGTCCGTCCATGGCATAGAGATGCTCCTGCCAGAGACGGTCCACGGCGTTGAGGATGATGTAGCGTTCGAGTCCGCGGAGCGCGTCCGGATTTTCCAGCTCCGCCTTGCGGGTGTAGGCATCCTGGATCGTCTTCAGGAGGAATTTTCCGTTTTCCTCCACCGAGCGCGTGTCGAGAGCGGCCCGTTCGCGGGTAAGTCCGAGCGGGAAGGTCGAGTTGATCCACTGGAGGAGGCCTTCGGCGTCGGGTTCCGCTCCTTCGGTCGCATCGAGGAACTCCGCAACCTTTTTTGGAATGACCTCGGTAATCACCTCTTGGATGAGGTGGCGTGGGTTATCGGAATCCATCACCTCGTTCCGGTATCCATAAACGACTTCGCGCTGTTGGTTCATCACGTCGTCGAACTCGAGAGTCCGTCGGCGCATTTGGTAGTTGCGTTGCTCGACGCGCTTCTGCGCGGTTTCCACGCTCTTGTTGAGCCACGGATGTTCAAGCTCTTCGCCTTCCTTGAGCCCGAATGTCTCCATGATTTTTGTCATGCGGTCGCTGGCTCCGAAATTGCGCATGAGGTCATCCTCGAAGCTCACATAGAAGCGTGAGCGCCCAGAATCGCCTTGGCGGGCGCAACGTCCGCGAAGCTGACGGTCAATGCGGCGGGATTCATGGCGCTCGGTGCCGATGACGTAGAGTCCGCCGACATCCGCAACCCCTTCGCCGAGTTTGATGTCGGTGCCGCGTCCGGCCATGTTCGTCGAGATCGTCACGGCCCCGCGCAGTCCGGCTCGTGCGACAATCTCGGCTTCCTGCATATGGTATTTGGCATTCAGCACGGTGTGCGGAATCTTCTGGAGCTTCAGCATGCGGCTCAGCAATTCGCTGGACTCGACGCTTGCGGTGCCGACGAGCACCGGCTGTCCGCGGCCATGGGATTCGCGGATCGCGTCGATGGCGGCGCTGTATTTTTCGCGGCGGGTTTTGAAAATCCGGTCGTTCTCATCCAGCCGGGCAATTTTCCGGTTGGTCGGAATGACGTTCACATCGAGCTGGTAAATGTCGTGGAACTCATTGACCTCGGTTTCGGCGGTGCCGGTCATGCCTGCAAGTTTCTCGTAGAGTCGGAAGTAGTTCTGGATCGTGATGGTTGCGAGGGTCTGGGTCTCGCGGTCAATCTGAACCCCCTCCTTGGCCTCGACCGCTTGGTGGAGTCCGTCGCTCCAGCGGCGCCCCGACATTTTGCGTCCGGTGAAGGTATCGACGATGACCACCTTATTTTCCTCGACGACGTATTCGACATCTTTTTCGTAGAGGCAATAGGCTTTGAGGAGCTGGGAAATATTGTGAATCCGCTCGGCCTGCGCGTCGCAATGTTGCTGGCGGGCAGACTTCGTTGCAGCCTTCCCTGCGGCGTCGAGAGCGGGATCGTTTTCGATGTCGGCAAACTCGGTGAGCAGATCCGGGAGCACAAAGGCATTAGGATCATCGGGGTTGAGGTAGCTGCGTCCGAGTTCGGTGAGATCCGCATCGTGCTGGCGCTCTTCAATCGTGAAGAAAAGCTCTTCCTTCAGTTCCACCAGCGCAGCCTTGCCATCGGTGTCCTTGTAGAACTCGAGCTCCGCCTTGTCCATGGCCTTGCGCATATCGGGATCCTCCATCATGCGCAGCAGCCCCTTGTTGCGGGGCTGGCCGAGTTTGAGTTTGAAGAGTGTGCGTCCGGCCTCCTCGCGACGTCCGGCTGCGAGTTGCTCCTTGGCCTCGGTGGACAGCCGGTTGCAGAGCATGGTCTGCTTGCGCACCAATTGCTCGATGAGCGGTTTGAAACGGTCGTATTGGTGGGTAGAAATGGTCGCGGGTCCGCTGATGATGAGCGGAGTGCGGGCTTCGTCGATGAGGATCGAATCCACTTCATCGACAATTGCGAAGAAGTGCCCGCGCTGGACCTGCTGTTCCCGGCTGGTCGCCATCCCGTTGTCACGCAGGTAGTCGAATCCGAACTCGCTGTTCGTGCCATACGTGATGTCGCATTGATACTGGGCGCGGCGGTATTCCGGTGACTGATCGTTTTGGATCACCCCGATGGTGAGTCCGAGAAAGGTGTAGAGCTGGCCCATCCACTCGGCATCGCGTTTGGCAAGGTAATCATTGACGGTTACCACATGCACGCCGCGTCCGGCCAATGCGTTGAGATAGACCGCGAGCGTGGCCACGAGGGTCTTGCCTTCACCGGTCGCCATCTCCGCGATCCTTCCCCGGTGGAGGATGATCCCGCCGACGAGCTGCACGTCGAAATGGACCATGTTCCATGCGAGCGGCTGATCGCAGACTTGAATCGAACGGCCCACCATCCGTCGCGCCGCATTTTTCACCACGGCAAAAGCCTCCGGCAAAAGGGCGTCCAGCTCGACAGCCAGCGCCTCCTTGTCCTCGATCTTCGAGAGACGGTCTTTCCACTCCAAAGTCTTTGCACGCAGGGCTTCGTCCGGCAACGAAACCAGTGGCGCTTCCTGCTCGTTGATCTGACGCACAAGCGGGTTCAGACGTTTGATTTCGCGCTGGTTTTTCGATCCGATGATTTTTTTAGTGATCCAGTTGAACATGATGGGCAGAGGAACTTTGCATGAAAAGCGGGTTCCTGAGAAAGGAAAAGGCCAAATTTTTATCGATCCTGTGGAAGCGCCGCGGCTAGCTCACGGGTTTCGGGGTGGTTCCGATCCATGCGGCGATGTTGACATCGCGCACGCTGACGCCGGCTTTGGCCGCCACCGCGCGGCAGGATTCGTATTCCGGAGCAGCCTGCACTAGGTCGTCTCCAAGGAATCCGAGCTTGAGGGTCACGGGGCCGTAGGGGGTCTCGACGTCGCGGAATTCGCGGCGCAATTTGTAGCGGCGGGCGGTGTGGATGCGCACCCCAAACGCGCTCGTCTCGGTGAGCAGGATGCGCGCAAGGTCGTCGGTCAGGTCGGTGTGGCAAAGCACGGTGATCACAAAACCCGGACGGTTCTTCTTCATCTGGGCGGCCGTGAAAAAGACATCCAGCGCCCCCGCTTCAAAAAGCCGCTGCATCGCGGCGGAGGCAAGCTCGGGCGTGATGTCGTCAAGGTTCGTCTCAATCTGCGAGATTTCATCGGTCTCGGCGGATTCCGGATCGCCCGTCTCGCCGAGCACGGCGCGCAGGACATTGGGTCGGGGAGGAGTCTCCCGCGTGCCGAGTCCGTAGCCCGTGCGCTCGATCCGCATCTCGGGCATCGTCCCAAACCGTTCGCAAAATTCCACAAGGAGAGCAGCACCCGTAGGAGTGATGAACTCGCTTTCCTCGGCGACCTGACGCAGCGGAACGCCAGAAAGAATTTCGAGTGTCGCCGGGGCAGGAAGCGGAAACCGTCCGTGCGCACACGAAATCCACCCCGTCCCCTCGACCGGCACACTCGCCTCGACCCGCAGCGGTCGCAAGGAATGAAATCCGGCGCAGGCCGCCACGATATCCGCAATGGAATCTGCCGCTCCCACTTCATGAAATCCCACCTCCTCCACCGGCACACCATGGATCTTGGCCTCCGCCACCGCCACGCGATGGAAAACTGCCAGTGCGCGGTCCCGGACTGGTGACTCTAACTTGGATGCCGAAAGCAACTCCCGGATGTCGCGATAGGTGCGACCGTGGGTGTGCGCTGCACCGTGGCTATGCGAATGTTCGTGGGCTTCGTCGCCGTGCGCGTGCTCTGTGCCGTGCGAGTGTCCGTGGGCTTTCTCGTCATGCGCGTGCGCTGTGCCGTGCGAATGTCCGTGGGCTTCGTCGCCGTGCGCGTGGACATGAAACTTCGTGCCGGTAATATTTTGGCGGGAGCCGGAGTGGAAGTGGGCATGGATTTCATCGCCCAGTCCTAAGGCAGCAAGGGCATCCAAGAAGACGGATTCCGGCACACCAAGGTCGCGGAGCGCACCAACGGTCATGTCACCGCTGATGCCTGAAAAGCAGTCCAAAAAGAGAATTCGCATGGGAGTGGGGTCGTGTTCGGAATCAACATCCACGAAATCCCCGCAGATTGCAATGCGGGGAGTGCCCCCGCCGGCCACACTGGCGCATCTCTGAAAAGTGCAATCGGCGATGGAAGGTCAGGGAGCATAGGCGTCCCGCCTGTGGGGAGTGGAGACTCCGCAGACAATAGCCAGTCACCAAACAGGCGAGACGCCTGTTCTCCCTGTTTGCACATTTCGGAG
>JBBQRY010000115.1:0-6704 GCA_038214335.1 Chthoniobacterales bacterium | reverse complement strand
CCAGCCGTTCGGGCGTATATCGAAAATCAGGAAGAACATCATCGCACCAAATCGTTTCGGGAGGAATACCTCGGGTTTTTGGATCGTCATGGCATCGACCTGAAATTTGTGTAAGGCGATGTCGGGAGTGTGAGCGGTTCCTCCACCCCTCCGGTGCGGGGGCTTGTAGGGGGTTGGTTCTCCGGTGGTTCCGCTTCGCTCCACCACCGGCTAAGGTCCGGCTGTCCCTTCGGGACAAATGTCATAATGAGAATTGCTGCTGATTCATGGCACCCTTTTACTGTCTGGAGGCCGAACACGCAACCTGCGGTGCGAATAAGTCCCCAACCCATCACCCGTCTTCTTTGGCCTCCATTTGGGAGCGAAGGAGATCGTGGAGGGTAAAGAGCCCGAGAAGGGATCTTTGCGGGGAGACGAGAAGGACAATATTCAAGGGCGCCTCGATGAGCGCACTTTCGATTTTGCGCAGGGTGTCGTCCGGAGAGACGCAGACGGCAATGCGCGGATCGGGAGGCTGCCCCGGTCCTCAAAAATGCTGCCGCCTCCGCCCTGGTCACAATGCCCGCTACCAGGCCTGCCTGATCCAGCACGGGAGGGAGCGCCCCATTGAACAGCACCGCCGCAAGCGCTCCCGCCACACCCGCCAGCACCGTCTCCACGACCGACCGCGTCGGCGCGGGCAGGCGTTGGAGTAGCTTTCGCGGGTCTATCATCGCGGGAGACTAACGACCGGATCCCGATTCATCAAGATGTGCGTCCCCCAAGCCCCAAAATTCACATTCCTCTTGC
Source organism: Chthoniobacterales bacterium (assembly GCA_038214335.1). Classification (GTDB taxonomy): domain Bacteria; phylum Verrucomicrobiota; class Verrucomicrobiia; order Chthoniobacterales; family Terrimicrobiaceae; genus QYQL01. The sequence continues at coordinate 5,915 of JBBQRY010000115.1, read as the reverse complement.
ACTCAAGCGGAATTCCGAGTCTCAAAGAGAACACGTCATGAAAATCGAATTCAACTCCCAGCACGCACCGGTCGGTGCTTTCGCATCTTTCACACTCGGCTTCCCCGGACAAAAGGGCGGGCTCGGTCTCGAAATCGGCGGTCCTGCCGATGAGCAGATCTTCATTGGCATGCAGGCTCGGCGCGGACATCGCTTCGAGGCTCTCCCATTTTTTGCGGCCAGCGAGGATGAGAGCCGCCGGTATGACGTGAGCGCGTCCGACAAGGATGAACAATCCCTCCTCTCGGCTTTCCCTCGCAAATCGATCCACCGCGAATTTTCAGCATGCGCCGACACCTGGAGCGCAGGAGATCTGACGTTTTCGATTTTCTCGCCGGCGAAGTCGGTCCCAGATCCTGCAAGCGCCTCACGCAGCGACCTCATGGACGCGCTCGTGCCAGCGGTTTTCGCGGAGATCACCGCCGACAACACGATGTGCAAATCCGCCCGCCGGGTATTCTTCGGATACCAAGGCGGAGACCGCTACTCTGCCATGCGGCGGACGGATGAGGCCGGGGGACCAGTGGGCATTGCACAAGGTCTGCGCACGGCCATCGTGAGCGCATCGCCGGGAGTGTTCAGCGGGCTGGGATTTTCGGCCGAAACCTGTCTCGCGCCCGAGCACTCGGAGAATCTGGTATTCGGACTCGGAGGGGTAGGACTCCTCATGGCCGACATTCCTGCCGGAAAAAAAGTGACTCTTCGGTTTGCGATCTGTTTTTTCCGAGGTGGAACGGTTACCAGCGGAATGCCGTGCCGGTATTTCTACAACCGCTATTTTTCCGACATCGAAGCGGTCGCGCAGTTCGCACTCTCCCGCTTCGATCACAACAAAAAAGCTGCGGCCGCCTTTGATAAAAAACTTGCGCGGCTATCCCCCGCGCGCGGGTTTCAGCTTGCCCAAGCGGTCCGCAGCTACTACGGCAGCACGCAATTTCTTGAGTGCGAGGGCCGTCCGTTTTGGGTGGTGAACGAAGGCGAATACCGGATGATGAACACGTTCGACCTCACGGTGGATCACCTGTTCTTTGAGATGGAGCAGAATCCCTGGGTCGTGCGTAATCAGCTCGACTGGTTCACCAAGCGGTTTTCGTATCGGGACAAGGTTCGGCTGCCGGGCGATCCCGTCGAGTATCCGGGCGGGGTCAGTTTCACTCACGATATGGGTGTCGCTAACCATGTCTCCAAACCCGGATTTTCAACCTACGAACTCTTTAAGCTGGATGGATGCTTCTCCCACATGACCCACGAGCAGCTTGTCAATTGGGTCCTTTGCGCGGTGACGTATTGCCGCGCCACCAAGGATGAACGCTGGCTGAAAGTAAATCTGCCGGTCTTCCGCGCCTGCCTCAAGAGCCTTGTGGCACGGGACCATCCGGTCGCCGCCCTGCGGGATGGGATCATGAGTTCGGACTCCAGCCGGTGCATGGGCGGTGGAGAAATCACAACCTACGACAGCCTCGATGTCTCGCTCGGCCAAGCCCGCAACAACCTCTACCTCGCGGTCAAAACATGGGCGGCCTACGTCGGCCTGCGTTCGGTTTTTCAGGAAACCGGCCATCCCGCCGACGAACGCACCGCCAACCGGCAGGCAGGACTCTGCGCCCGCACGATCTCCTCGCACCAGCGCGAGGACGGGTTTATTCCCGCCGTCATGGGCGAGGGCAACGAATCCCGCATCATTCCCGCCATTGAAGGGCTGGTCTTCCCGGTTGTCTGGGGCATGTCGGAAATCCTTCGCAAGGGCGGGGAGTTCGAGCCGCTTCGCGATCTGCTGCACCGGCATTTCACAACGGTGCTTGTTCCGGGAACCTGCCTGTTCCCGAATGGCGGATGGAAACTGAGCTCCACCAATGACAACTCATGGCTGAGCAAAATTTACCTCTGCCAGTTTGTGGCCGACCGTGTGCTTGGTATCGCCTCCACGGCTGCGGCGGATGATGCCCACCAAGCCTGGCTGCTCGCTCCGGAAAATGCGTATTTCGCCTGGAGTGACCAAATGGTCAGCGGGGTGGCCCGCGGCAGCAAGTATTACCCGCGTGGCGTCACCGCATGGCTCTGGCTGCGGCGGTAAGAAATCAAAATTCCAGAATCCTTTTGCTTGATGCTGGTCGAATAAACACAGAGAAATCTCGGCATGAGTGAACCCACGAAGAGACAAGCGGACGACATTCCGCCCGCCTTTGAGACCGAGGCGGATGAGCTGGTGAGCCATTATCCGGTTTCCAAACGCAGCGCCTCGCTTCCGCTTTTGCATCTGTGGCAGCGGGAATTCGGGTTTGTGGATGACAGCGGCGTCGAGTGGATCGCGGCCAAACTCGACCTCACGCCGATCAATATCCTTGAGCTCGTCACCTTCTATCCGTGGTTCCGCCGCGCCGCAGCAGGCAAGGTCGTCATCCGGGTCTGCCGCACGCTCGCCTGCGCAATGGCTGGAAGCCATGAGGTGAAAGAAAGATTCTGCGAATCGGTCGGACTCGATCCGCACGCCGAACACCACGGTTTCGGAACGCCGCCGCCCACGACGGCCGACGGCAAGTTCAGCGTAGAATTTGTGGAGTGCCTTGCCAGTTGCGGCAGCGCCCCGGTCGCACTCATTGATGATGACCTCGTTGAGAACATCCAACCCGCCGACGTGGCCGCCATCGTCGCCAAACTCAAGTAATTCCCATGTCATCTCTTTCCTCACCTCCGCATCCCAAAGAGCGGCGCATCATTTTTGAAAATATCAGCCTGCCCGGATACACGCCGGATATCGATTGCTACCTCGCGCATGGCGGATACGAGTCGCTGCGCAAGGCCGTCACCATGCAGCCGACGGAAATTGTCGATGCCGTCAAGGCGGCCAACCTGCGCGGACGCGGCGGAGCGGGATTCCCCTGCGGCACGAAATGGAGCTTCATCAAATACGATGATGGCAAGCCGCACTACATTGTCGTCAACGGTGATGAGTCCGAGCCCGGAACGTTCAAGGACCGCTACATCCTGCACCAGGATCCCCACCAGCTCATCGAAGGCCTAGCCATCTCGGCCTTCGCAACCAATACCCACCTCGCCTATATCTACATCCGCTGCGAATTCCCCCACGCGGCCAAAATCGTCTGGAATGCCATCCAAGAAGCCCACGCAAAGGGGTTCCTCGGCAAAAACATCCTCGGCACAGGCTTCGACCTCGACATCTTTGTCCACCAGGGGGCCGGAGCCTACATCTGCGGCGAAGAGACCAGCCTGCTCGAATCCCTCGAAGGCAAGCGCCCGTACCCGCGTATCAAGCCTCCGTATTTCCCAGCTGTTCTCGGCCTCTACATGAAGCCGACCATCGTCAATAACGTGGAAACCCTCTGCCACGTGAAACACATCCTCCGGCTCGGAGCGGCGGAATACGCAAAAATGGGAACCCCCGGCGACGGCGGCACGCGCACGATGTGCGTGAGCGGCGATGTCGTGCGCACCGGAATCTTCGAAATGCCCTGCGGTGCCGTCACCATGCGCGAGCTCATTTTTGACCTCTGCGGCGGACTCAAACCCGGACGCTCGCTCAAGGCGGTGATCCCCGGCGGCAGCTCGGCCAAGGTCATGCGCGCCGACGAGGTTTACAAAATCAAGGTCAAAGGCCCGGATGGCGCGATGATCGACAAAGACCTCCCCATGCTCGATGTCGTGCTCGACGCCTCGACCCTGCAATCCGTGGGCACCATGATCGGCAGTGCCGGGCTCATGGTCCTCGACGACTCGCGCGATATGGTTTGGGTGCTCAACAACCTCAACCAATTCTACGCCCACGAAAGCTGCGGCCAGTGCACGCCCTGCCGCGAAGGAAGCCTGTGGATGTCGAAAATGACGACCCGCATGCTTGCTGGCGGAGGACGTCCCGAAGATCCGAAAAACCTGAAAAACATTGCCGACAACATTGCCGGTCGCACAATCTGCGCCTTTGGCGAAGCCTGCTCCTGGCCAACTCAAAGCTTCCTTGCGAAGTTTCCAGAGGAATTCGACAAAGCCGCAGGTTGAGATATCTTTATGGGGGTGAAGGGGGACGATTCAGAAAAGTTGAGACCGGCGGGAGGCAAAGTGCCAATCACTCCCCGCAAGACTTCCCTGCCCTCAGACACCCCTCCTTTCGAAGCAGAAAAAGAGGCGATTCATCGGCCTAACGAATGGAGAGAATCCGTCTGGTCCCGCCGCAACCGCTCGCTGCCGCGAGAACCCAAAAACCCCTTTGAACAGCCCCCCGCTCCAGGTGAACCTGCAACCGGAGAACCCGCCCCTGCCGCTGCCCTGCGCCCCCGCAGTTTTCCGCGTGAACTCAAAATCCCCTTTAAGCACCCCCCCGCACTCGGCGAACCAGCCTCCGCCGAGTCCCTCGGCCATAGCCCCAGCAAAAGACGCGGACTCATCGGATTTTTTCGCAGCCGCCACAAAGGCAGCTCCCGCGTCACGAATTTCATTGTCCTTCCCATCATTGTGATTCTTGTAGCCGTCTTCATTATCGCCCTCTTCAAATTCCTCTGATCCGTCTTTACATTTCTCCGCATTCTCCTAAACTTCGCCCCTCTTTATGTTTATCGTTCTGCCCATCCTCACCTTCGTCCACCTTGTCGTGTGCGTGCTCATCGTCTTGGTCGTTCTCATGCAACGCCCCCGCAGCGAAGGTCTCGGAGCCGCCTTCGGCGGAGGAATGACCGAGAACCTCTTCGGTGCGCAGACGACCCACGTCCTAGCCAAGCTCACCACATGGCTCGCCATTGCGTTCTTCTCGATCACCCTCATCCTCTCGATCCTCACCTCAAAAACCGGCAATCCCAAAACCGCCATCGAGAAATCCCTGCTCAACGCCCCCGTGCCCGCCGCTTCTCCCGCAACCAGCCCTGCTAGCGCTCCCGCGGCCTCTCCGGACGTCGCGCCAGCCACCTTACCGGAAACAGCAACTTCTCCGACCGCCGCGCCAGTCGCGATGCCGGAATCCCCTGCTCCCGAGGCCGCCGCTCCAGCGGCCCCCGAGAATTGAACCCACAAGCCTCAGGGAGCACAGGCGTCCCGCCTGTGAATGGCATAAGTTTCTGCCACCAATGGGCTCATCTTCTATCGTCAGCTCACCGCTTTTTCTGGAGAGCATCAGGATATCTGGGGTGAAAGTTGCAAAATCCATTGTCGGCCTGCGGTCCTGGCGCAACTTAAACCCCGGACGCCTCGTCTTCGTGCCGACCATGGGTGCTCTCCACGACGGTCACGCCGCCCTCATCCGCTCCGCCCGCCATCTCGCCGGCCCCTGCGGATCGGTCGTCGTCTCCATCTTTGTCAATCCCATCCAATTTGGCCCCCGCGAGGATTTTTCTAAATACCCCCGCCCCCTGCGCCGCGATCTTGCGATCTGCAGATCCTGCGGAGCGGATGCCGTCTTCACCCCCACCGCAGATGCGCTCTACGCACCCGACCACTCGGTGACCGTGGACGAATCCCTTGCCTCCCAGTCGCTTTGCGGACGCAGCCGTCCCGGCCACTTCCGCGGAGTCTGCACCGTGGTCGCCATCCTTTTCCACATCGTCCAACCCACGCATGCCCTCTTCGGCGAGAAAGATTGGCAGCAACTCACCATCCTTCGCCGCATGGTGCGAGATCTACATTTTCCTATCACCATCGTCGGACATCCGACCATCCGCGAAGCTGACGGACTCGCCAAAAGCTCGCGGAATGCCTACCTCACGCCGGACGAGCGCGAAGCAGCCCCTCAAATCTACGCCGCTCTCTGCCAAGCCGCCCGTCGCTCCACTCCGTCCGCCATCGTTGCCTCGGCCCAAAAGCAAATCGCCAAGATCCCCGGTGCGCGCCTCGATTACCTCGAAGCCGTCGAAGCCAACACCCTCCAGCCCCTGCGA
>JBBQRY010000114.1:0-6726 GCA_038214335.1 Chthoniobacterales bacterium | reverse complement strand
CGCGGCTTCGCCGGCCAAGACGGCATCAAAGACCCCCCCAATCGTATCGCAGTCCACCAGCTTGGTGGAGGCACCGAATCTTTGGCGGGCCAGGATGGCGGAAAATGTGCCGTCGGGTCCGAGATAGGCGATGGATTTCATGAAGCGACAAACAGTTCGTGGGCCAGAACGCTGAGGCAATAGATCGCTGCGGTTTCGGTGCGGAGAATGATTGGACCAAGGGTCATGGGTTGGCATCCGTTGCTTTTCGCCAACGAAAGTTCCGCCGGGGTGAAGTCCCCTTCGGGTCCCACGAGGACGGTGACGCTTTGGGGCAGGCGGGAATTTGTGGTGTGGAATTCCGCGAGAATCGCCTTGAGCGGGCGGGCATCCGGCTGGAGTGAGGCGATGAGAAGGAGGTCGCTGCGTTCGGCTTTCTCAAAGAACTCTTTGGGTGCGACGGGAGATGCCACCTCCGGAAGATGGTTCTGTCCGCACTGCTTGCAGGCTTCGAGCGCCACTTCCTGCCACTTGGCGCGTTTTTTCGCGAGTTCGTCGGCATGGAGCTGGACAATCGTGCGGTCGGAGAGCAGCGGTGCAATGCGTGAGGCTCCCAGCTCAACCGCTTTCTGGACAATGAGATCCATGTTCTTCCCTTTCGGAACCGCCTGGGCCAGTGTGATCGCGCAGGGTGGGGGAGCGGTCTTGGTGATTCCGGAGAGTTTCAGCGTCACTCCCTTTGCACGCGCTTCGAGGATCACGCCGGTTGCTTCGCGACCGGATCCGTCGAACACAGTGACACGCTCGCCGGATTCGAGCCGGAGCACATTGGCGCAATGGTGGGATTCGGTGGCGGGAAGGATGGCGGATTCCCAATTCTCAGTCGGCAGGTGAAATCGGTGCATAAGCGACCTTTATATAGTCCCGGACTGCTTCCTGCCAAGCGCGCGGTATGCGACCGGTCACGCGGGTGAGTTTGGCGGTGGACATCACGGTATGAACCGGACGTGGGGCTGTGAAGGCTTTGATGTCGGCCATTCGGAGAGGCTCGACACGCGTCGTTGTAAGCGGAACACCTTGCACCGCCGCCTGCTGAATGGCTTCTTCTGCGAATTCCTTCCATGAACAGCTCCCGGCATTGCAGGCATGGAAGAGTCCGCCCGGAAGTGCCGGATCAAAAAATGGCTCCAGCCATCCTGCGACATCCGGAGCATAGGTCGGGCAACTGAATTTATCCGCCACGGCCTCCACTCGGGCATGGGTGCGGGCGCGATTGAGGATCATATCCACGAAGCTGGGTTTGTCCGGTCCAAAGACCCAGCTCACGCGCACGACAAGGTGCTGGTCGGAGTCCGCCAGCACAGCCGCTTCGCCATCAAGCTTCGTGCGGCCATACCATCCGAGCGGGTGTGCAGGATCTTCCTCGGTGTAAGGCGCAACTTTCGATCCATCGAAAACGTAATCCGTGCTGAAGTGCAGGAACCGCGCTCCTTGTCGCCGCGCGGCCTCGGCCATGATCTGCGGCGCAGTCACATTCACCGCCCGCGCCTCCTCGCGACGCTCCTCGCAGGCGTCCACATGCGTCATGCCTGTGCCATTTACCAGCACATCAAAACGGTGTTCGTCCAGGGTGCGGCGGAGCGCATCGACATTCGACACATCCGCCCCCGGCGAGATCACATGGCGGTCGGAGGACGGTGTGCTTCCCGATGGGGTAGGACGGGACAAACAGAGGACCTCGTGGTCGCGTGACCACTCGCGTGCGAGTGCAGCGGCGAGCCTTCCGCGTCCGCCAAGAATGAGGATTCGTTGAGATTTCATGGATGCCAGCGGTTCAAAGGATAGGTGGAGATCTGAAGGTAATGCGCCCGGTTGCGGCTAGCGAGCAAAGAATCCTTTTTTAATTGGAATAATTCTTGATTAAGTAAATCCGGCGGGTAGGTTCTGAGTGCGATGGTCAAAGCCACCTTCAACAATTACGAAGAAAAGATCAGTCACAGCGGGCATCGACAGACCCCGCAGCGGCGGGAGGTCTATGATGTGTTGTTGAACGAGCGGGACCATCCGACGGCGACGGAGGTTTTCCTTCGGGCCAAAAAACACATCCCCGGGATCTCGCTAGCCACCGTTTATAACTGTTTGGAGACCTTGGTGGACTGCGGCTTGGCCAAACAGGTGAATGTGGACCGCGATGCGACGAGGTATTGTCCGAATCTCGACGAGCATGCGCATTTCATTTGCCAGCGCTGCGGCACCGTCCATGATGTGCCGGTTTCCAAGGGGGCCGGAATCTTCCGGCAGCTTCCGGAAAATTTTTCTGTTTTACAGACCGAGGTCACAATCCGGGGTCTGTGCGCCGATTGCCAATCTTAACAACCACTCATATGTCACTCCACATCAAAAACCTGCACGCCAAAATCGGCGACCGCGAAATCCTTCGCGGTCTGAATCTCGAAATCCCCAAGGGGGAAGTCCATGCGATCATGGGCAAGAACGGATCGGGCAAAAGCACGCTGGCGAAAGTCATGGCCGGGCATCCGGATTACGAAGTCACTGACGGCAGTGTGATGCTGGATGACGTGGCACTTTTTGATTTGGAGGAGCCGGATCAGCGTGCGCGGGCGGGCCTGTTTGTGGCGTTTCAGTATCCGATGGAAGTGCCCGGGGTTTCGATTGCCAATTTTATCCGCGCAGCGCGTCAGGCGGTCCTTCCGGAAGGCGAGGAGCTGGATGCCATCGAGTATTACGAGGATCTTTATGCGAAGATGGACGCGCTCAAGATTCCGCGCAATTTTACATCGCGAGCGGTGAACGAAGGATTCTCCGGCGGTGAGAAGAAGCGGTGCGAGATCCTTCAACTGGCGATGCTGGTTCCGAAATATGCGGTGCTCGATGAGACGGATAGCGGACTCGACATTGACGCGCTGAAAATTGTTTCCGAAGGCGTGAATGCGCTGCGTTCACCGGATCGCGGATTCCTTGTCATCACCCACTATCAACGTCTGCTGGATTACATCGTGCCGGATGTCGTGCACGTGATGGTCGATGGCCGCATCGTGCGCAGCGGCGACAAGGACTTGGCCCTCAAGCTCGAAGCCGAGGGGTATGAGTGGATTGAGAAAGAAGTTACTGCAAACGCCTGATTTAAAACTGATGAGCACCGATACCAAACCTGATCTGAACATTGACCGCTCGCGCGGGGATTTCAGCTACGATGTCAACTACGAGTTCGATGCCGGAATAGGACTCACCGAGCGCACGATTGATTACATTTGCGATGTGAAGAAGGATCCTGAGTGGATTCGCAAGTTCCGCAAGGACGCGCTGCGCAAGTTCGAGAGCATGCCGATGCCGACTCACTGGGCGAGTTCGGACCTCGAGAACATCGTGTTCGACAACATCCGCTACTACCTGTCGCAAGGCACCGAGGCCAAGCGGTCATGGGATGATGTGCCAGAGGAAATGAAGATGACGTTCGAGAGGCTCGGGATTCCGGAGCAAGAGCGCAAGTTCCTTGCCGGCGTGGAAGCCCAGTTCGACAGCGAGGCCGCTTACTCAAATATCAAAGCCGCCGTCGGCGAGCAGGGGGTCATTTTTGTCGGGTCCGCCGACGGACTTCAGAAGCATCCGGAGATTTTCCGCAAATGGTTCGGGAAAGTGATTCCGACCGGGGACAACAAATTCAGCGCGCTGAACAGCGCGGTTTTCTCGGGCGGGTCGTTTATTTATGTGCCGCCTGGCGTGAAAGTGAAGCACCCGCTGCAGGCGTATTTCCGGATCAATGCCGAGAACTTCGGACAGTTCGAACGCACGCTGATCATCGCCGATGAAGGCAGCGAGGTCACGTATATGGAAGGCTGCACGGCACCAAAGTTCGAGACAGCGACCCTGCATAGCGCGGTCGTGGAGCTGGTCGCGATGAAGGGCGCCAAGATCCAATACATCACGGTTCAAAATTGGTCTGCGAATGTGTTCAACCTTGTCACCAAGCGCGGGCTTGCCCACGAGGAGGCTGAAATCAAATGGATTGACTGTAATATCGGCTCGCGCCTCACGATGAAGTATCCGGGCGTGATCATGAAGGGCCGCAAAGCCCGCGGAGAGGTCATTTCCATTGCGCTGGCTGGCGATGGGCAGCATCAGGATACCGGCGCAAAGATGGTTCACGCCGCCGATGACACCACGAGCAATATCGTCTCCAAGAGCATCAGCCTTGGCAAGGGCCGCTCGACGTATCGCGGGCTGGTCCAAATCGGTCGGCACCTCAAAGGCTGCCGGAACAATACCGAATGCGATGCGTTGCTGATCAATACAGACAGCCGCACTGACACGTATCCTGCGATCACTGTGCATGGACGGGAGAACGCCTGCCAGCATGAGGCGTCCGTTAGCAAAATCAGTGCCGAGCAGATCTTTTACATGCAGCAGCGGGGGATCCCGAAAGCCGCCGCGATGAGCTTGGCGGTGAATGGGTTTGTCAACGATCTCGTGCAACAATTTCCGCTCGAGTATTCGGTGGAACTCAAGCGCTTGATTGATCTGGAAATGGAAGGATCCGTCGGATGAGCAGCGCCACAAACTTTCAAGATTCCAGCATGAACACATCGACGTTAGAAAACGAACCCGCAGGCGCATGGCCCGAATGGTTTGATCGCGAGTCCGCAATGAAGGATTTCGAGACCACACCGCAGCCGACCCGCAAAGATGAGGCATGGCGGTTCGGCAACGTGGCCGGACTCGATCTCGCAGGATTTGTTCCTGCGCCCGCCGTCACGAATGAGGGCCGCCTCATTCTGCCTTCTCAAGGATTGGGAAAGATTTCTGCCAAAATGGTTTTTGGCAACAATGCGTTGATCCACGAAGATGTCGCACGGCTGCCGGAGGGCGTGATTTTTTGTCCTCTGGATGTTGCGGCGCGTGAGCACACGGCTCTCTTTCGCAGATATTTTATGGCGCAGCCAGTCGAGTTGGGCTCCCATAAGTTTGCCGCGCTGCACAAAGCGAGGGTCACGGGTGGAGCCTTCCTGCATGTGCCCGCAGGAGTGCATGTCACGTTGCCGATTGAGATCTTCCACTGGGTCGAAGGCCCGAACTCCATGGTTTTTCCTCACACCCTGATTGTCTGTGGCGAGAACAGCGTGGTAACCGTGGTGGATCGATTCCAGAGCGCAGACGGAGAACGGGCGTTTGCCTGTGGAGTCAATGACCTCCATCTTGCGCCCGGAGCCAGGCTCACTTATGTGGCCGTGCAGGATTGGTCGCGGGAGACATTGGCCTTCCACCTCAACTCTACGATGGTCGATGCTGGCGCACTGAGCACCGCACTCACAGCCAATTTCGGAGGTGGAATGGTGCGCGGAGAAAGCCTCAGCCGCTTGGTCGGCGAGGGCGCACGCAGCGAAATGTATGCCATCAACCCTGTTGAAGGAATACGCGAGATCGATCAGCGCACGTTGCAGGATCATGTCGCGCCCAATGCCACCAGCGACCTGCTCTACCTCAACGCGCTCGATGACACCTCGCGCACGGTTTTTGCAGGCCTGATCAAGGTGCAACCCGGCGCACGCGGAACAGATGCCTACCAAAAAGTGCGCAACCTGATCCTCAGCGATGACGCCGATCCGAACTCCATGCCCGGTTTGGAAATCCTCAACGACGAAGTCCGCTGCTCGCACGGTGCCACAAATGGTCCGGTCAGCGAAGACGAGTTGTTCTACCTTCAGGCGCGAGGCATTCCACGGGAGGCCGCATCGCGCCTGATCGTCAACGGATTCTTCAACGCCCTGCTGGAAAAACTGACCGATCCGGCCTTGCGCGCATTTCTGGAAAACCTCCTCGCCAGGCGCTTGGCCGTGTAGCGCGGCCTCCTCGCCACTTTAGAGCGCGAGGCGTTTGCGCAGGGTAGCGCGGGTGATTCCGAGAAGTTTGGCGGCTTGGACTTGGTTGTTTCCGCATTTTTCCATCGCCCGTGCGGTGAGTTCCTGTTCGACCCATGGAAGGAGAGCGAGTTCGGGGTCGGCGGTAGCCATGTTGAAGAGGGCCGAGACAGCGTCATCGATCGTGAGCACTCTCGCAGGCGAGGCATCGGCCTCAGCCGGAGAGGTGGCAGCGAGTTGTCCGACTGGAATATCCTTTGGCAGGAGCACATCGGCGGTGGCCAACACGGCCGCGCGTTGGATCGTGTTTTCCAACTCGCGCACATTCCCGGGCCATGGATACCCCTCGAGCACACGGATGGCATCCTCTGAGAGTTTCAGCGGAGGACGATGTTTTTGATTGGAAATTCTCTGAAGAAAATATTCGGCCAGCAGGACGATGTCGTCTGTGCGCTGACGCAGGGGCGGGAGGTGGATGCGGACAACGTTGAGTCGATAGAAAAGATCTTCGCGGAATTTCCGGCCCGCGACTTCTTCCTCGAGGTTTTTGTTGGTCGCGCAGACTATCCGTACATCGGTTCGCAGGGTCTGGTTGCCGCCGACACGGGAGAACTCCCCCTCTTGCAGCACGCGGAGGATCTTGCTCTGGACCTGGAGCGGCATCTCTCCGATTTCGTCGAGGAAGAGCGTGCCGCGGTCGCTCTGCTCAAAGCGTCCGATCCGCTGGCTGTGCGCGCCGGTGAAGGCCCCTTTTTCATGGCCGAAGAGCTCGCTTTCGAGGAGGTTGTCCGGGATGGCTGCACAGTTGATCGCGAGGAAGCTGTGCCCGCTGCGGTGGCTGTAGTTGTGGATCGCGCGGGCGACGAGCTCT
>JBBQRY010000113.1:0-6748 GCA_038214335.1 Chthoniobacterales bacterium | reverse complement strand
CACCGCTCTTTCCGCAGCGAGGATCCCAGACGAAGAATGGCGTCCGGGCAATCTCGTTCCACATCGTCGGGATGTTTTTGGCCCAACGGTTGTGTTCGCCGAGCAAAAATCCGTGATCCGTGCAGACGATCAACATCGTGTTGCGCCAGAGGTCGTGTCGATCCATGGCGTCAAGCACTCGTCCGAGGTTCTTGTCACACAGGCTGAGCACGGCGCGGTAATTGTCGCGGACGCGTGCGACTTCCTCCGGCGATTCGTGGACGTCGGCGTAAGCAGGCCAATCAAAGATCGGTTCCTCACCCGCATGTTCATGGAGGGACTGCATCGCAGCGGGAGCACAGAAGGGCTCGTGAGGATCGAAGGTTTCGATCTGCAGAAACCAGCCACTGTGCGCGTCGTGGTTGCGTTCGATGAAATCCAATCCGGCTGCGAATGTCTGGGTTTGTGGAAATTCGGATTCCTCCCTCATGAACTGCCGGTTCACCCAATCTTGCGGCTTCTTTTTACCATTGATGTTGGCCGGCACCTCCGGCGGGTCCGCCTGCCCCATCCACGGATCGCCCTCCTGTCCCCGAAAGCATTGCCACGTCGAGTATCGCGGAAGATAGCCGCTCCCCCCATCCTCCAGATAGTGGTAATGATCGGTGACGATGTGGGTGGAAATACCCGCTCGCTTGAGCTTCTCCGGCATCGAATCATCCCATGGCTGCAAAGGCGACCATCCACAGTGGAGGAAATTCGGACGCCCCGTGTGCAAATCGCGCCGCGCCGGCATACAGGGCATCGAGCAGACCCATGAGTTCTCAAAGGTTACCGTCCTCTCCGCCAAACGACTGAAATTCGGTGCCTGCATCGTCTCGCACCCATAGGATGGCAGGTAATGACGGTTCAGAGAGTCAAACATAACGACAATTGCATTCATAGATTTGCGGCTGATTAGATATTTTAATAGCAGATATTTAAAAACATGCAAACAGGGAGAGACCAATGAATCGCCAAATGGCCAGCAAAACCAAGACAGCCCCCAGCAATCCCAGAGTCTGAGGCTCGGGAACCGCGGTGACCGTCACATTGTCAAATGAAAGGACGTCGATGATGTTGAGCGTCTGCGCAAATCCAATCCGGATTCCGGCATTCGTCGCACCGTTCAGTGCGGTAATGGAGGAGAGATCGAAACTTCGGGAAGTGAACGTCGTCCCCGGCTCCGCAAAACTTCCAAACGACTGCCAGCCTGAACCCGCATCGTAGTCGATCGCAAAGCTATTGGTTCCAGTGAGCAGGCTGTCGTCCGCAATCGCGAACGAGAACATGATGTCGCGCAAACCCGTGAAATTCAGGCCCGTGATGCTGACCGTACCAGCCTCGACAATCGAGAAAAGCGATACGAAGCTCAGCGACTGGCCCGCAGGAATGAGCGGCTGTGCATTGACCGTCGTCCCAGCAAGCGTAAAAGTTTGATAGCTAGGGGCTGGATATCCCACCAACTCGGTCGTCATCGTTCCACTTGTCCCCTGCGAACGCGCCAAAGAACTCGAGTTAAAATCCCACGATCCGACGATTGTCACTCCGCGCACAGGCAAACCCATCCCAAAAGCGACAAGACCGATCAGCATCAGTCGATGTGTTGATGTTTTCATCACAACAGGATCACCCGATATGAGAATTTTACAACCCTCAGGTCCACACTGGTCCCCCCAGTTTCCCAGCGGGATTTGAAAGTTTTTCATAAATCCGATGGATATATTCGCGGACTGCGCGAGATTGACTGCCCAAGGCGGCGTCTGCCGCCACGACTCTTGAAAACACTTCTTGCACTCCTCGCCGGGTTGATCCTCACTGGCTGCGCCATTTATCCCGAACAGCCCATCCTTCCGATTGGCGCCTCGCCATCCCAGGTTGTTGGCATCGTCGGCCTCCCCAAGAGCAAATCGCGGGACGGCTCGATCACCACTTGGAATTACGGAGAGGGCATGGTCTGCGTGTTCAAAGACGGACAACTGGTCGCCACGAATTTCAACGGGCAGGGTCAGCAAGCCTATGCCAGCAGCGCGTATTTTTCCCCCGTTGCTTCAAGTTACGCCGTTCCTTTCTACTCGGCACCGGTTTACACGACCCGTGTTTATTCCGCTCCAACCTACTACAACACCGGCTCGAGCGGCTTCTGGGGAAATGGCTGGAACCGTCCCAACTGGGGGAACAACTGCTACCCACGCAACTATTACAACGGGAACTGGAACGGATATAACCGGAACTGGAACGGCAACAACGGTTATAATAACCACGGTTATAATAACCACGGGAACAACAACCACAAAAATCAAAAAAACAAGCACTGAGGCGATCCCCGAAACAACGGACCAGTGTCAAGGTGGCGGCCTTGGACTTCATTTTGGTCGTCCATTTCCAGTGTCCCGGGTGTTTGGGGGTCAATCTGCCGTGGGTCAGCCATCCAAGGCCGCCGAGTAGCAGATTTTACTCAGGGATATCTCGGGTCAGTGACAGGTATTTTGGCTGAATCGGGCGGTGACGTTACCGAACTGATTGCTGAGGGCCATGGGGCTCTGCCTTGCCCAGTGGTGTCGTGGTAGAACTGGGTTGAACCCCCTCCTGCTGGGGTTGTTTCCTCGGAAATTCAATCCGCGCCCCGCGATTGCTCGCGGGGCGATGCGGGAACGTGAACGCGCCACTTGCCACAACGTCAGACCTCAGTAAAATGATTGGTTTGGCGGTTGGGGACTCGCAAGTCTGATTCCTGTTTTGTCGCCCAAAATGAATCGCAGAGGTCCACGGGAGCCACGGAGCCAATTTCGTCGAAGATGCGGTTGAGGTTGGCGAGGGTTGGGGCTTCGGCGAAGCGGGCGTGACAGGTGCGGGATAGCACGGGGAAGCGCCGCTTTCGTTCCTACTGCTACGCCTCCAGTTGATCGCACAAGTCCATCAACTCATCCACCTTGGCCACGATGCGCTTTTGTTCGGCGAGGGGTGGGCAAGGGATCGGCAGCTCGGAGACCTGGGTGGCGGAAAGTTCACCTTGATTGGTTGTGCCCGTGACCATGGAGTTCTCTTAGCCTGGAATCATCCGCTGCTGGATCGTGGGAGATGCGAGATAGCTCCAAACGTAAGCGGGAACGAAGTTCAGACTTCCTGATCTCGTCCGTAACGACTGTCCGGCATAGTTTTGATAAAATCAGATCAATTCATAGACCCTTCTGGCTCCGGTTTGCGGATGGTGGAAGGCGGAAAAACTTATATCTCGCGCGTGTTTTTTTCCTTACCGGGGCAGGAGACTGATTTTTGCAGAATGAAAAACCAGATTGGAAGATCGGATGTGACAGACATTTCACAATCCCCTGCATCTTGGCGAGAAAGATTGCATCGCAGGCAGACTGCGGGCACAGTAATCGGATTATGGGAACTATTCTTCTCGGACTCTTGTTGGGCATTGTGGCCATCGTCGTTGTTGGCGCGCTGTTTGCTATTGGACAATACAACGGGCTTGTCGCCTTGCGGAACCGCTTCAAAAACGCCTTCGCGCAGATCGATGTCCAGTTGAAACGCCGCTACGACCTCATTCCGAATCTCGTTGAAACGGCCAAGGGATACATGGCGCATGAGAGCGGCACCCTCGAAGCCGTCACCCAGGCACGAAATCTGGCGCAAACGGCCGGAGGACAGGCGGCCGCCAATCCCGGAGATCCGCGAGCTATGAAAGCTCTCGCCGGGGCGGAAGCCGGACTCACCGGGGCGCTCGGACGCCTGATGGCAGTCGCTGAGGCGTATCCTGACCTCAAGGCAAACCAGAACATGATGCAGCTCACCGAGGAACTCACCTCGACGGAAAACAAGGTCGCTTTTGCGCGGCAGGCTTACAACGATTCCGTGATGTCCTACAACACGAAGCGCGAGGTTTTTCCGACCAACATCATCGCAGGGATGTTTCAATTTCAAGCCGCCGAGTTGTTCCAGATTGAAAACCCGGAAGAGAAGCAGGCGCCCAAAGTCTCGTTTTCATGAGCTGTCCGGCACGCGTCCGCATTCCGAAAAGTCAGGGAACTTCGGTCCTCTCTCGGACCGCCAACCCGCGGGCCTGATTCCCGATGTCTTACGATCCGACATCCGCCGACTCCGGCGGCCTCCCGATCCAACCCACACGCGAAGCCTTTGCGGCGCAAGCCGGTTCAGCACAGGTTGTTCCCGTGTGGACGGAAATCGTGGCCGACGGCGACACGCCGGTCTCGGCGTTTGCCAAACTCGGCGGATGCGCCCCGTCGTTTTTGTTGGAATCCGCCGAGCAAAACGACCAGGTCGGACGGTATTCGTTCATCGGATTTGATGCCCAAGCGACGTTCACCGCACGGGGAAAATCCCTCACCCTCACGGAAGCCGGACAGACCAAAACCTATTTGGCGGAGCGCGATCCGCTCGATGAGCTGGAGCGGTGGATGGAAAAATTCCGCGTGGCCCGGCATCCCGACCTTCCGCCCTTCTGCGGCGGCGCGGTTGGCTACCTTGGGTATGATTGCGTGCGGTGGTTTGAGCCGTCGATTCCCGAGGCTCCGAAGGATGAGTTGGGGATACCGGACATGTTTTTCCAGATCACGGGATCGGTGGTGGTATTCGATCACAAGCGGCGGCGGATCCAGATTGTCGCGAATGCATTTCCCGGTGAGCGCGGAACGGACGCGGCTTATGACGATGCCTGTCTGCGCATCTCGGCAATTCTTGATGCGCTGAGGAAGCCGCTTGCCTTTGATCCCATCTTCACCGGCTCGAAGCCAGCCGAGGCTGACTGCACATCGAACACCACCCGCGACGAGTATTATTCCATGGTCGAACGCGCGCAGGAATATATCCGTGCGGGAGACATTTTTCAGATGGTGCCCTCGCAGCGGTTTGAAACCGAATTCCATGGCGACGCGCTGGACCTCTACCGTTCGCTCCGCTTCGTCAATCCTTCGCCCTACATGTTCTGCCTGCGATGCCCGGATGGCTACGCGCTCGTCGGAAGCTCTCCCGAAGTCCATGTGCGTCTCACGGATTCCTTGGTCGAGATCCGCCCGATTGCCGGCACACGCCGCCGGGGAGAATCCGCAGCCGAGGATGCCGCCAACGCCAAGGACCTGCTCGGCGATCCCAAAGAACGTGCGGAGCACCTCATGCTGGTGGACCTTGCCCGTAACGATGTGGGACGCATCGCGGAATTCGGCTCCGTGAAGGTGACGGATTTCATGACGGTGGAAAAATACAGTCACGTGATGCACATCGTTTCGCATGTCTCGGGCACGCTGGCCGGAGGACGCAGCGCGTACGATGTGATGCGGGCGACATTCCCTGCGGGCACCGTCTCGGGCTCGCCCAAAGTGCGCGCCATGCAGATCATCAACGAGCTCGAAAACAGCAAACGCTGCTCGTATGCCGGAGCGGTTGGGTATTTCGGATTCGATGGCAACTTAGATTCCTGCATCGCGCTGCGCACGGTCTTGCTCAAAGACGGACACGCCTATGTGCAATCGGGCGGGGGCGTTGTCGCCGACTCCACTCCCGAGGGCGAATACCAAGAGACGGTCAACAAGGCGATGGCGGGCATGAGGGCCATCGACCGCGCGAGAAAGGACGTATGATTCTTGTCATCGATAACTACGACTCGTTCACCTACAACCTTGTCCAGTATTTTGGAGAGCTCGGCGAGGAGGTGGTCGTCCGGCGCAACGACGAAATCACGCTCGACGAAATCTCAGTGCTCGCCCCGACCAAACTCTGCATCTCCCCCGGACCCTGCACGCCCAACGAAGCCGGCATCAGTTGCGACGTGATCCGGAAATTCAGTGGAAAGCTCCCGCTGCTGGGCGTCTGCCTTGGCCATCAGGCCATCGGACAGGTATTCGGAGGCGACGTCGTGCGCGCAGATCGCCTCATGCACGGAAAAACCTCTCCGATTCATCACAATGGCGAGAATGTTTTTGCCGGGCTCCCCTCCCCCTTCGAAGCCACGCGATATCACTCCCTGCTTGTCCAACGATCCTCGTTTCCCGACTGCCTCAAAATAACGGCCGAGACCGCCGAGGGCGAAATCATGGGCCTCGCCCACCGCGAACTCCCCGTCTATGGGGTTCAGTTCCATCCGGAATCAATCCTCACAAAAGAAGGCAAACGCCTCCTGGAAAACTTTCTGCGCTCCTGATGCCACGCCGAGATGCCATGGCCGGAATCCACCACGAGGTGGGCCGTGAGGTGCGCGAGATTTATTCCGAACTCGCAACGCGCGCGATCACCCGCCAATGCACGCTCCGCACCGAGTGCTGCCAATTCCACCTCACCGGAAAGACCCCTTACCTCACCCCGGCAGAGGCCCTCGTCACCGCCCGCGCCATCAAGGCCACCGGACGTCGCACCCTGCCGGATCGCACCGATGGAGCCTGCCCCCTGCTCCATCCCCAAACCGGACGCTGCTTGATCTATGAGGCTCGCCCGTTTGGATGTCGCACCCATTTTTGCTCCGCTGCCGGAGGCCCCTACGCCCGCCGCGACGTGAGTGACCTCATCCACCGACTCGAAAAAACCTCCCTCCCCCTCGGAAATTCCGAAGCCCGTCCCCTGGCCCAAGCACTCGCCGCATTTCTCAATGGAAGAGAAAGAGGGCCGATCTGAAACGCCAACTTCCCCCAGTTTGACATAAATGCCACGCGTGGTATTTTGGCATCATGACGAAGACACAAGTCCAGATCCCTGATGATCTTTTCCGCAAAGC
>JBBQRY010000112.1:0-6749 GCA_038214335.1 Chthoniobacterales bacterium | reverse complement strand
GGAGCTGAGGCATCGGGGGAGCGGACGCCAACGCGATGATCTCACCATCCTTGTCGGAGGATTCGAATGAAAAAATTCCGCTTCAAAAGCAATGCCTGCGAGTTGGCCGGAATCCGCCGCGAAGTGCGCGCGTTTCTCGATGGTCAGGGATTCGACGAATGCTCCACCGCACTCATGGTGCTCGCCCTCGATGAGGCCTGCACAAACATTATCCGCCATGCCTACGGGAATTGTTGCAAACCCGTGAGTCTGGAAATGGTCGCCCTCCGCCGCCGCATCCGCTTTGTGCTCCGCGACTACGGCGGTCCGTGTGACCCCCAAAAAATACGCAGCCGACCGCTGGAAGACATTCGTCCCGGCGGCCTCGGAGTTCACATTATCCAGCAGGCTTTTGATCACGTCGCCTATCTTCCCCAGCCGCGCGGAACCCGACTGGTTCTGGAAAAGCGGCTTCCGCAGTCCGAGTTCTGATCTACTCCTCGAACGTCCGCACTTGGTCCAAGAGCACCTCCGCGAATCCGGGTTCGCTCCCGATGGCTCCACCGTAAAAGAGTGTGCGTCCACGCACGGAAAAGGGACCGCGGGAGCGGGGATCATTCTGGAGGGTCAGGCTCCTGCCCTGGCCGTTCGTTCCATCGCGGTCAGGCAAGGACGCTGACCCTCCAGACGCCCTCGAGACGTTGGCGAAATCGGTCCGTTCGCCTTCGCTCCAGAGCCCGAGAAGCACCGGGATGTCGTCGTCACTGTGCAATCCATCAGCGATGAAGAAGGGAACCACGATCACATTGGGCCGGGAGGTGAATTGATCCCATTCCGCAATCAAAGGGTCGTCTTCCATGAAAGCGGCCGTGACCTCGGGGTAGATCCCCATGGCCAAAATTCGTTCCGCCTGCCACCGTGCAGCATCCGCCGACCGGGCATTGAGGCGTGTGCCATGGCCGACCAACACGAGGCTTGTGGCCGCGGGGTCCACCTCGCCAGCCACCGCGCGGACCTCGCGCAAGAGCAGATCTGTCATGGAAGAATGGCTCCCCACCGGTTTGCAGTAGCGAAGGATCCTTCCATCCCGCCGCGTCACAGAACCTTGCAACCGCATCTCTCGCGGGATCACCGTGCGCGTGAAATATCCTTCACTGATAAAATTGGGAACCACGTAAATCTCCAGACTCTTCACTAGGTCGAGCACTTCGCGGAAAGCCGGCTCCTCTTTCCAAAAACACGTCGCAACCTCCGCAAAAATCCCGCGTTCGCGGATCCGCTCGGCCTGTTCCCGCGTCGGCACCGAGGACATCGGATTTTTTGACGACCCGTGTCCGGCAATGACCAGCGCACACTGGGAAAAATCTGGAGCTGTCGCCCTAGAACAAGCATTTGGAACCACGCATGACACGGATAACACTGATATGGAAAGATTTGGAATACAAGCCCTATTCACCCGCAAGGTGAATCGCAAAGCGCAGCAAGATTGTCATAACTGACTCTATCCGCTGTATCTGTGTAATCCGTGGTCCATTCTTCTGCGGTATTTAGGGTCACTCGAGGAGTTCCGCGCAAACCGTAGCGGCATCGAAGTGTTTCTCAGCATAAGCGCGGGCGGCAGCCTGGTGCCGCGGGTAGTTTGTTGAGATCTCTTCCAATCCACGGGCCGCCTCTTCGGGCGTGCGGAAGGCGAGCACGCCGTCGCCCGATGGCAGGTGATCGGTCCATCCGGTATCCTGCACGACGACCGGCTTTCCGGCGGCAAGATAGCACGCACTGCGGCAACTGAACCATCCGCTGTGCGACTGGACGTAGCCATTTTTTGCGATGCTCCACTCGCCTTTTGAGTGGGTCAGAAAATCATGATAGCTGGCGTAGTCGGGGATGTGGATATCCGGCTCGATGATCTTCCAGCCTTTCGCCTCCAGCATCGCAGTCGGACGTTTCTGCCCCACTCCCTGCCCCATCGCCAAAACAAATTTTTCCTCCGTGAGATCCGGCAACCCCATGAACCGCTCAAACTCGAGATCCTTCTGACCATACGTGCGGCCCTCGAATTCCTTGGGCGCGTAGCTCGCCCAGTTCATCACGGTCGTCCATGCCTCCTCGGCAATGTGCCCGGCACCCGCAGGCATGAGCGCGCGCTGCCACCAATCCAACGCAATCGGCTGCACGGTCGGACGCCAATCCAACCCCGCCGTTGGCACATGACAGTTCGGATTTCCAATGTTCATTCCAAACGAATAGTGCCGCTCGTGCGCGGACACCCGCTGCGCATACTCGCTCTCCGGATGGGTCGCCAAGTTGATCTGCGTGAACATCGGATCGCCATCCAAAAAAAGTTTGGTGCGAATCCGTGCAGTCGGTTCCCGCAGCCAGCACGCGCCCGAGACATTCGCCAGCACATCCGCCGAAGCAAGGATCTCCTCCGCCTGCGCGGAATCCGTCACGCCATGGTAGGTCTCATCCGCTCCGTTGCGGTAAATCCAGCGGTCCCCCATGTCGAACGTCCGCATCACCCGGTCGAGATATCCCGTATTGTGCGAACAATCCGCACTCGGCTCCTGCTTCACCGGATCATACGCCCATGCCGACGTGTCCTCCAAATACCACACCTCATGCCCCAGCTCCCGGAATCCCAACACGTATTGCATGTAGTCCCATGTCACCCCGCCAAACGCATATTGCCCGATCAAACCGGTCACCACGATTTTCATGCCCCCTCTGTATCCGAAATCCGCCAAATAGCATACCCCGCACACAAAAAAATGTTGAAAATCCGCAACTTTCCGCTTGCCAGTGGAGCCGCAAGTTTCTATGACAGGTGCCTATGAAGCGTTCCATTGCCCTCCTCCTGCTCGCCTTTGCCTCCGCCACGATTGCCCAAGCCGGGTCGATTGGTGGCCCGCCCCCATTCACAAATGGGTCGCCTTTGCCGTCGGGCGTGAATGGAACTTACCAGGCATCCGCCCGTGGCAACAATCTGAGTGGAGTGATCTCCTTCACTTACTCCGGCGGGATCCAGACCTCGACTTTTTTCGGATCCGGAAACGCGTGGGTCATTTTCTATGAGGGGCAGGTTTATTCGGGGACTACCGATGCCGCAATCATGGATGGAAACATTTCTGGCGTTTTGGAAACCTCCTTTTCGACTCCCGTAAGCCGCACCAGCTCGACCAGCACCTCTTCAAGCACAAGCAATCCCTTTGCCTCGTCGTCCAGGTTTACGTCAACGGTATTGGCTGCTCTTGCCAGACCCTCCGGCTACTTCAATGCGAAATTGGATAACAATTCAGCCACCGGCAGCTTTAAGGGAAAAGGCGTCCTCTCCGGTGTGTTTTCAACAACCAACACATCCACTGGAACGGATTTCAGCGGCGGCAACTCGACGAGCGGAAGCACGACAACAGTCACCACGCAGACCATCAATGCACCGTTCAAGGTGAAAGGTGTCCGCCTTACCACTGGAACCTAACCGAGGCGCGACGGTAGGCTGAACCGGGCATGCTTTCCCAGAGCTTCCCGATTTCCGTAACACCTCTGCTTCCGGCAGGTTTCTCAGTAAACATTGTCGTCAAGGAATTCCGGTTCTTTTTCAGCTGAGTGGTCGTTAAAATTACGCCCTTCTAAAACCCGTGAAAAACAAGGAGAATGACAAGGGCTTGGAGCATCACATAAGGGCAGGTCGCAGGGCTGCGGGATTCACCCTGCTTGAGTTGTTCATCAGCATCGGAATTATCGGCATCCTCGCCACATTGACCATTGTAGGCTGGCCAAAAATTCTCGCTTATGCGGCCAACGCCCGATGCCTAGGAAACATGCGGTCTTTGCATGTTTCACTGGGTTCCTACGTGCAGGATGTGGGACACTGGCCGCAAGTGCCTGAGGATATCGATGGCCCCGCAGAGGAGGACTGGTGGCTAAATGAATTGAAACCCTATGGAGGCACTCCGCAGGTCTGGCAGTGTCCGCTGATCCAGCGTGAGGTTGCGAGCAAGAGTCCTGACGGCCGTCCGAAAATCCACTACACCCCGACCGGTTTCGATGCAAAGCCCGGAACCCCTTATCGGTGGAACCAGCCATGGCTGACTGAGATCGGCAACGCGCACGGCCATGGTGCGAATATGTGCTTTACGGATGGATCGATCCGCACCGTGGACGACGTGGTCGGGCGACCTTGAGTGCAAAAGATCGGGCGTTGATGCCTGAAGGGGATATCACCTCGAACGGACTCAGAGAAAAATGAACCGTTCTTCTACGGTGGGCATGGTTGAGGGATGGTGCTATCATTTCCCTGTGATTTCAGCTTGGGAAAAAATTTGCCTGCTTTTTTGTGTTCTCATACTTTCGAGCGTCCCGCTGGATGCCAAGGAGGACCAAGAAATCCCCCCCCCCGCCATTGGCTAAACCTGCCTCCGTGACCTGCTTCTTGCACGAACCCACCGAGATCACTCTTTCGGTTGCGGGTCGAATTATCGAGCCCATGGAGCTCATGATCCGCAAAGCCCCGAAAGAAGGAGACCTCGGACGCATCCAGCGAGTAGATCGTGAGACATTCACTGTGATCTACAGCCCGAAAGCCGCTGCGCTTGTCGGGCCGGATTCCTTTACTTTTGCAGCAAAGTCTTCGGATTCCCCGGTCTCCGCCGCCGCCTCTGTGCGCATCCAGTTGGTGGAACGTCCGCCTGCTCTAGAAATCCCCGGAGAAGTCGATTTTGGTTCCGTCTTTCTCGGAGAGTCCTCACGCCGGGAGATCCTTCTGAAGAACTCGGGGGGCGGATTCGCCACCGGGGGTCTGCGGGTCAATGCCCCATGGGAAGTCGATGGAAATGAAAAATTTGCAATTGCCGGGGGGAGAACGAATAAAATAATACTGGAATTCCGACCGATCGAAGAAAGGGAATTCAGGGACAGAATCATTCTCGGCGATGAAAAAAATGTTCTCCTTGTCAAAGGCCGAGGGATTACCCCGGTTTCATGGCCGGGCGAAGGACTCGTCTTTTCGCCAGCAGATCATTTGGCAGGAGAATCAGAGGTTGTCTTGACGAACAACACGCCCATCGACCGGGTGGTGTCCATCGAGTGGCCGGAGTTTTTGAAATCCGAGAACCCTGTTACCATTCCGGCAAACCATTCTGTTCGGATCAAAGCGAAGGTCACAGCCGATCCCGCTTTCCGGTTCGACGGCACGGTGCAGATTGAGAGTGGTTCGTTCCGGCGCGATTTGCCTGTGAAGGTTTATCCGGCACCCGCAAAAATTGTTTCCCTCCCGCCCGAGGAATTGAAACTCGTCACAAACCCGACCGATCCCTCTCAAAAATCTGCCCCCTTGGTTGTAAAAAACACCGGAGGAACCGAGACCTCGCTTTCTGTTGTCCTTCCCTCCCCGCTTCGGATGACGCCGGATCCTTCCACTATGGTTATCCGACCCGGTGAAGAACGTGATTTTGAAATCCTTCTCGATGACAACCGAAATACCGAATTTTCGGGAAAGTTGACGATTCAATTTCCCTCCCATCCGTCCGTCGAACTCAAGGTGACCGCACCGGCATCTCAACAAACCGACCTCCCTACAGCGCAGGCACTCCTTCCATTGGCCAACGATTTTCCTCCCTCGGAGGCTACCCCCTCCGCTGCCCCCGTTGCCGATCTTCCCCAAGTCACCAAGGTTTTTTTGGAATCCGCCGAGCCCCATGAAATCAAAATTTCGTGGAATCTTCCCTCTCTGGAGCATCAGAGTTTTCAAATCGAACGGAGAAGGATTCGTGGTGCCAAAGAAGGCGTGCTTGTGGACTGGGTGCCATGGGAGGGCGGCGTTCTTGCCGCCCATGAGAATCGGATGTTTGCCCGACTCCACGGTCTTCCCGCGAACACGTTTTGGGTCATCCGGATCATTCCCATTGAGGCGGATGGCACATTTGGACCGCCATCGCCGGGCTTTCAGATAGCGACGCCACCCGTGCCAACCCTTCATGTTCCATGGTGGGGTTGGGCCATGGGAATGATCGCTGGGGGATTTGGGATTCGGTGGTTTTGGCTCAGGTTGCGAAAACAGCAATTGACAACCACCGCAGATCGTATCGCTCGATTGGAGGGGAAATAGCTTCTGTCGGGAACATCGACCAGTCCCGAAGGGATATCGGACCTTAGCCGGTGGTGACAACCACCGGGATTTTGCCCCCGCACGACCCCGCCCCGGCAGGGGCGGCGGAAGATTTGCGACATAATGGCAGCAGCGAGTGATCCGCCATCCCTGCCGGGGCGGGTCGCGTTTGTTCGCGTTCCGGTGGTTCCGCTTTGCTCCACCACCGGCTATGTTCCTTCATGCCACCGGCATTAAATCCAAGAGTGACGTGAGCGACATCAAACTGGTCGGCAGTCACTTGCAATATAAGTTATTAAGAATTCCCGAACGGCATTGGACCTAGACTGATCCATGGCGACGGCCATCGACTCCAATGTTCTGATCGACTTGATCGGGCCAGAATCACCTCTTCATCCGCTATCGGCGGCGGAGCTCTCAACCCAGAGACCGGATGCTTGCGGACTTCCTTGTGGGGGGGCCACGCCCTGCACCAAGCGGACGCCCTGCTCACACGGGATCGGGGTTATTATCGGACCTACTTCCCGACCCTCCGAATAAATTTGTACCCGGCTCCAAAGGGGCGCATCTCTGAAAAGTGCAATCGGCGATGGAAGGTCAGGGAGCATAGGCGTCCCGCCTGTGGGGAGTGGAGACTCCGCAGACAATAGCCAGTCACCAAACAGGC
>JBBQRY010000111.1:0-6955 GCA_038214335.1 Chthoniobacterales bacterium | reverse complement strand
TTTCGTGGGCGAGAGCAGGTCATCGGTGTATTTAGAGGAAGCCATTGGGTCGGATCGATGCAGGGAGTGCGAGTGTTGGGTGCCGGGAATTATGGCTTATTCTCCAAGAATGCCGAGTCCTGTTTTATTCCTAATTATCTTCGGTCGGCTCTTTGCCAATGATCAACACAAAACCGTAAAAAATCGCATTTACGGCACTCTCCCCACTGCACGGGAGCAGGCAATCTGCGGATTCGCAGCAAGACTAGCTTTGGATAACACGCCAGAGCATGGAGCCCCTATCCGACCATTTTCGGCTGCCCATCCAGAAGGGGAAACGAGTCGGCAATTTTTCCAACAGCCTGATTTCTGCCGCCATTCTGCGAATGTCATTCAAGGTGATATTGATTCGCAATACGTTTGCCCTGGGTTTTGTGCTTTTCCTTTGAGCGGGGTTCTGATTGTGTTTTCGGCATGTTGTTCTTCCTCTGGCGTCTGCTCCTTCTGGCATTGATTGGTTTGGCGGTTTATTGCTTCTGGCCTCGGAAGCCCTCCATCGTGGGCTTTGACCCTGTGAAAATTGCCGAATTGCAGACCACGGTGTGGCGACTGGCGGAGGAGAAACGTCCGGTGCAGTCGATGCTTGTTCCGCTTTACAAAATGTATCAGCAGCAATTTGGCATGCCCCCGATCACTTCCCTGAAAATGGCCTTCGACCACGCACGCGCTTTGCAGGTTTTTCACAATTCGAGGGATGCTGCGGACCAAGACAAGGCGATCCTTCCCTTGCAGACATTATACCATGCGTTGAGGGCAGGCACACATTCGGGTTTTGATGCCAATGCCGTGGCGCGGCTTCAACTCACGCTCTGGATGCTCCGCTCCGATCATGCCAAACGCGCAGAGCTCACGACCGCATGGACGGACTACCTTGCGCTGATCTTCGGACGATCCACTGCGGACGTCCTGCCTGCCGCCAAGAAATTTTCTATTGCCTGCAAGCTCGCCGCCGAGGGCAAATGGACTGAGGTTCGCAGCGGGGTGGGGGAGGCATGGGCGCTGCTCAAGCCCGCTCCGCCAATGTGAAGGGCGAGGGGCCTATTGGAAAAGGATGAAAATGCTTTCTTGGGGGGAATGAATAAACAAATTGGGATTGCCCGCATGAGCTGTGTCTGATTGGGTCGTGGGGCACGCATGACCTCCAAGCGCCTCACATTTTTTCTTCGGCTGACCAGCACGGTCGGGTTGTGGGTGCTCATGTTGGCCACGGTTTTTGCGGGATACGGATTCGGATTTTTTTGCTTGCTGGCCTTCACCGCCCTTGCGGCCCTCTGGGAATACTACCGGATGCTGGAGAACGACGGGATCGGGGTTTTCACGCTCACGGGACTGATCTGTGCTGCCGTGCTGCTGGGCGGCGGGTTCTTTCTCATGAACGAGCAGGGACCGGAAAATTCCCACGACTTCGAGGTCGTTGTGCTGGTTCTCTTCCTCATCGTTACCTTTGCGCGGCAGATGTTCCGTGGCACAGCCCGTGATCCGCTTCGCGCCATGAGCTATACAATTTTTGGATTGCTCTACATTCCATGGCTCTTCAGCTTCATCACCAAGATCATTTACCTCACCCCCCGTGCGGCCGACGGATCAACAACCGGGCAATACTATGTGCTCTTTCTGGTGATGGTGACAAAATTCAGCGACATGGGTGCCTATGTCTTTGGCAGCCTTTTCGGACGCCATCCTTTTGCCCCGCACATCAGTCCGCACAAAACATGGGAGGGATTCTTCGGCGCACTGGCCACCTCGCTCATCGCCTCGACATGGATCTACACGCTCATGCCCGAGCGCCTGTCGGCATTCCGGTTTGATGATGTCATTGTCCTCGGGTTCGTGCTCGGGTTCGCGGCCGTGATTGGTGACCTTGCCGAATCCATCGTCAAACGCGGAGCGAATACGAAGGACTCCAGCCGCTTTCTCCCAGGAATCGGCGGCACACTCGACCTGATTGATAGCCTCCTCTTTACGGCACCGGTCTTATTTTTCTACATGCGCCTTGTGCTAGGGGTTTCATGAAAAAACGGCGCGTCGTGATCCTTGGGGCGACCGGATCCATCGGTCAAAGCGCCCTCGCCGTCGCGCGGGATATCCCGGATCTCATGGAAGTGGTCGGCATCTCCGCCCACCGAAATGCGGAGGCGCTCGAGGCTGCGGCGCGAGAATTTCCATCCGCGCGTTGTGTGCGAACCGACGGACCCGACGGACTCGCCCGTCTCACGGAGCTGGCGACGCTGCCGGAGGCCGATCTCGTGCTCGTGGCCATCGTCGGCACGGCCGGACTCCGACCCGCGCTAGCGGCCATCGAAGCAGGCAAGGACCTTGCGGTTGCAAGTAAGGAAATCCTCGTCATGGCCGGAGAGGTCGTCATGCGCGCTGCGGAGAAAGCAGGGGTTCGTATCCTCCCGGTGGACAGCGAGCACAATGCCATCTTTCAATGCCTCGAGGGACGCGAGATTTCTTCCGTCCAGCGCCTCATCCTGACCTGCTCGGGCGGACCGTTCCGTCATACCCCGGCTGAAGACTTTTCCCGCATCACCCCTGCCGATGCCCTGCAACATCCGACATGGCGTATGGGTCGGAAGATCACGATCGACTCCGCCACCCTCTTCAACAAAGCGCTAGAAATGATCGAGGCCCGCTGGCTGTTCGGAGTGCCCATCGAGGATGTTGACGTGATCATTCACCCCCAGAGTATCATTCACTCGATGGTGGAATTTGTGGACGGCTCAACCCTTGCGCAGTTGAGCCACTCGGATATGCGCTTCCCGATCCACTACGCCGTCACTTGGCCGCACCGCGTTCCGAACTCCCTCGAACCACTGGATTTCTCGGCCCTCGGGCGGCTGGAATTTGAAGCCCCCCGCCGAGCAGATTTTCCGGCACTCGATCTCGCGGTGGAAGCCGGCTCACGCGGAGGCTCACTCCCCGCCGTTCTCAACGCCGCCAACGAAATCGCCGTGGCCGCCTTCCTGGAAAATCAAATCGGATTTCCCAAAATCTCGGAAATTGTCGCCCGCGTGATGAGCGATTGCCCCCACGTCGAGGCTCCTGATCTCGATGCCCTGCTCGCCACCGATCAGCTTGCCCGGCAGCTTGCCGCCAATTTGCTGGGGTGACTGGCATTGAGGGAAAATTATAAGTTATGGGACTGACCCCTTCAGGACCCCTTCAGTGTGGCGCGGGACAGTTTGACCCCGGGGAATTTGGCTGATAGGGATATGGGTTTTTTATGAGCGGATACAAACACACGATCAGACTTCCTAAGACAGAATTTCCCATGAAGGCCGGGTTGGCCGTGCGCGAGCCTGAGATGCTGGCCAAGTGGGAGGCGGATGGGCTTTATCAGAAAATCCAAGAGGCGCGGAAGGATGCGCCGCTTTATGTGCTGCACGATGGGCCGCCTTTTGCGAATGGCGACGTCCACATGGGAACGGCGTTGAACAAAATTCTGAAAGATTTTGTGGTGAAGTCGCGCACGATGGCGGGGATGCGGGCACCGTTCATTCCGGGTTGGGATTGTCATGGGTTGCCGATTGAGTTTCGTGTGGTGAAATCCTCCACCGGACTCTCGCCGGTCGAAGTGCGCCGACGCTCGGAGGAATACGCGCGCAAGTTCATCGACATCCAGCGGGCGCAATTCCGCCGTCTCGGCGTGCTGGGAGATTGGGAGAATCCTTATCTCACGCTGGACCCGGGGTATGAGGCGGACATCATTCGCTCCTTTGGAAAATTTGTTGAAGCGGGGCTGGTCTACCGGAAGAAGAAGCCGGTTCTGTGGAGCACGGGCGCACAGACGGCGCTCGCTGAGGCAGAGGTGGAATATCAGGACAAGACTTCGCCGTCCGTTCATGTGCTTTTTCCGCTGACCGACGAGGATGCGGCCGTGGTGATCTGGACGACGACGCCATGGACCCTGCCTGCGAACCTTGCCATCGCTGTGCATCTCAAGCACACCTATGCGCGGGTGCGGGTCGAGATGGCAGGTGAGGAAAAATCTCTCATTTTGGCCGAAGCACTGGTGGATGGATTTTGTGCGGAGACCGGAGCCGTTAAGGTGGCCGTCGAAAAAACTTTTTGCGGGGCGGAGCTCGTTGGACGCATTGCCCGGCATCCGTTTCTTGACCGGACCTCCACGATTTACGGGGCAGATTTTGTCACGCTCGATACGGGGACTGGGTGTGTGCATATCGCGCCGGGGCATGGGGAGGACGACTACCGGCTCGGTTTGGAAAACGATCTGCCGTTGCTGTCGCCGGTGGACGATCACGGATGCTACACCGAGGAGTGCGGACTTCCGGAGTTTGTGGGCAAGAACGTCTTTGCGTCGAATGAAGGCATCATTGAGCTGCTTCGGACGAAGGGTGCCTTGGCCGGGCGCACCGACTACCAGCACAGCTATCCGCATTGCTGGCGGTCGAAGACACCGGTCATCTTCCGTGCGGTCGAACAATTTTTCATCCGCATCGATGCGATTCGCGATGAGGCGCTTGCGGCGATTGATTCCGCCAAATGGCTGCCGCATTGGGGCCGCAACCGGATTCGCGGAACCGTCGAGTCGCGTCCAGATTGGTGCATTTCGCGCCAGCGCACATGGGGGGTTCCGCTTCCAGTCTTTTACGATCCGCAAGGCGACCCCATCCTTGAGCCTGCGGTGATTGCGAAAGTGGCGGAGGTTTTCGCCGAGCAGGGCACCAATTCATGGTTCGAGTTGTCGGACTCCGCCTGGGCCGCGCTCGTCGGATTGCCCGAGGGCTCGTCCCGGCGCAATGACACGCTGGATGTGTGGATGGACTCCGGCCTCAGCCACGTGGCCGTGCTGCGTCGGCGTCCAGAACTCGCTTTCCCGGCAGACCTTTACCTTGAGGCCACTGACCAGCATCGCGGCTGGTTTCAGAGTTCGCTCATGACCTCGATCGCTCTGAACCACGCCGCCCCCTACCGCGCGGTGCTCACCCACGGGTTCGTCGTCGATACCGATACCCGTAAGAAAATTTCAAAATCCGCCCAAGGTGGCTACCAGAAGCCGACGGATGCCGACCACTACGTGTCGAAATATGGGGCGGATCTTTTGCGGCTTTGGGTGAGCAGCGTGAATTTCACAGATGACGTGCCGTTCTCTGAGGAAATTTTCACCCGGCTTTCCGATGCGTATCGCCGCATCCGCAACACCCTCCGCATCCTGCTTGCGAACCTGCATGACTACGATGCCACGCCTGCGCCGGATTCTCTCACGTTTGTGGACCGCTGGATTTTGGCCCGCTTGCAGGAGGTCATTGCCACCTGCAACGAAGCCTATGAGAGCCTTGAGTTCCATCGTGTCTATCACACGATCAACCAATTCTGTGCCGTCGATTTGAGCAGTCTGTATGTGGATATCACGAAGGACCGCCTGTATTGCGATGAGGGGGATTCCGGGCGACGCCGGGCCACGCAATTTGCCATGCACACCGTGCTGGACGGGATCATTCGCCTGCTTGCACCCATTCTTGCCTACACCGCCGAAGAAGCCTGGGGGTATTTCCGGCCCGGAAATTCTGTCCACCTCGAACTCCTGCCGCAACCGGATCCGCGGTGGAAAAATTCCGACGTGCTCCGCGAGATGGACCGGCTCATCGAGATCCGGGCACGGATTTCCCAAACGCTCGAAAAAGTGCAAAAATCCGGCGAGATCGGCAGTGCCCTCGAAGCCCGTGTTGCGCTCAAAGCCCCCGAGGCGGATCTCGCGCTCCTCACCAGCCATGCCGAGGAACTCGAAGAACTCTTCATCCTCAGCGATCTGGAAATCGGACTGGCGGAAGAAATCACCGTGGAAGCCTCAAAAACCGATGCCCCACGCTGCGAGCGTTGCTGGCGTCACCGCAAAGAAGTCGGCCAATCCACCGAGCATCCCTCCCTCTGCCCCCGCTGCCTGGCCGCGGTAGGCGCGGTCAAATAATCGACACGGGAGAACCCCCAATCTCAAGATATTGATTTTATTCGCGGTCATTCGCATGATTCGCGGGCATGATTGCTTTTTCTAGGTTTACCGAACCTCCCCCGCTTTCTGGATGCCTTGACACAAATCAAATCCGCTGCATTGACCGGGTGGGCATGTTGTGCTCCAATTTGTGATTCGGTCCTGCGGGCTGCTGGAAAATCCGGCGGCGCGAGGGATCGAATTTTATAACGAATCACCATGAGTTCTGAATCCACCAACCCACTCAGTGCCAACGAGCCGCTCAAGGGCGAGTCTCATTTCCTGCGCGGCCATCTGACAGCCGACCTTGCCGACACCTCGACCGGAGGCATCTCGGAAGAGAGCAACCAACTGGCCAAATTCCATGGCATGTATATTCAGGACGACCGGGACGTGCGCAATGTGCTCAAGAAGGAGGGCAAGGAGAAGGCCTTTGGGTTCATGGTGCGCGTGCGTGTGCCGGGCGGACGGTTGAGTTCGCAGCAGTGGCTGGTGTTGGATGATTTGGCGGAGCGGATTGCTTCGCCTTCGTTGCGGATCACGACCCGGCAGACGATTCAATTTCATGGTGTGCCCAAGGCGAATGTGAAAGAGCTATCTCAGGCAATGAACGAGGTGCTTTTGGATTCGATTGCGGCCTGCGGCGATGTGAACCGGAATGTGATGGCCCCTCCGAATCCTGAGCGGTCTCCGTTGTTGCAGGAGGTGTATGAAGCCGCTTGCGCGTGGAGCACATTTGCACTCCCGAAGAGCCGTGCGTATTATGAGATTTTTCTGGATGAAGAACTCGTCGGTGGCGGTGTGCCGGAGGCCGAGCCGATGTATGGATCGACATATCTTCCCCGCAAATTCAAAGTCGGATTTGCGCTCCCGCCCTGCAATGACGTGGATATTTTTTCGCAGGATTTGGGGTTCATTGCGATCACCGAGGAGGATCGGCTGGTCGGCTACAATGTGACGGCC
>JBBQRY010000110.1:0-6994 GCA_038214335.1 Chthoniobacterales bacterium | reverse complement strand
GGGCACCCCGCACCGCAAGATCCGCTGGCCGCGCGGCTCTACCAGCATCCGCATTCCACCGGTCTCCGACTTCTTCAGGCCAACCGATACTTCAAGACATTCGAGGTGCCGGCAGAATCGAAATAGAAAAATTCCGAAGCCCAGAAAAAATATTTTCCGGTAGGACAGTCTTTGTCCTACCTCGTCGTGCAGGATGGGCGGCGTTATGAATATGAAATCGCTTCGTAAAGTCCTGTGGAATGCGCGTCGTCCGGCTCGTCCGCTGCATACCCAGCTTGAGTTCCAGCTTCCGGCCAGCCGCCTCAGCCGTGCGGATGTGCAGGTCTTGGACGGTCTGCGCCGTCTGCGGGAAGATCTTGCGAGGGAGTGAACCTAAAAAAACAGATGTGCCCGCGAATCTCGCGAATGAACGCGAATAAAATCAATCTCAGTTTGGAATAAGGTTTTAGCATTTCCCATGCGGAAAATCCTGCCAGGCGCAGCCGGTGGGGGGAGGGGTGAAGTGGAAGGTGCGGAATCCGTTGGCTATTGCCGGGAGGATATCGTTGTCTTCGCGGTCCCCGACCATGAGTGCTTGGTGGGGGGGGATGCCGAGTCCGGCGAGTCTGGCGGCGAGAATTCTGAAGACGAGGGGATCCGGTTTGCTGAATCCGTTATCGAACGACCAAAATGTGAGCCGGGCGTCGAACAGTGAGGGGTCCAGGTTTTCTGGAGCCAAGGCGTCCGCGAGCTCGCGCAGCGTGTAGGCTTGGGCATTCGATGCAATGCCGCACAGAGCACCGGAGACAAGGCACCGGCGGAGGACATCCGCCGCACCGGGCATAAGGCGCACCGAGCGGGTGAGCGCGGCGTGCGCGTAGAGGAACTCTTCCATGAGTGCCAAGGAGAGGACGCCGGAGGCCGGGAAAGCGCGTTGAAAAACCGATGTCCAATCGACCTCGGGGAAACGGATTCCGATAGCGTGGGCGGCGGCGTGATCTTGGGCAACAACTTCCCGGCAGGCGGCATCGATCTCGGCGAGTGATGGGTAGGTGGATTTTCCAAAACGGCTTCGACAAAGCTCTTGCCAGCGGGATTCGGAATCGGACGGTGCCTCGCCGACTTCGAGAAGCGTGCGATAGACATCGAAAAGAACGGCGCGAGGGAAGGGGATCATGATTGCATCAGGAGGGAATAGAGAAATTGTGGAGAGAGGCGCTCACGGATGAACGTCTCTTGGGCATTGACGGCTTCGGAGTCTTTGACGGGGGCGGAGGGCATGGCGCGGAGAGCCTCCAGCAGGCGTTCTGTGCAGGCGGTCGGAGAAACAAGCTTTTCGGCATCCTTCGGCCATGCCACCGGCTGCCGTCCTGCCTCGGCGGCAGCCACAAGGTCGGGATTGAGGGGACGTGCGGCATCCCATGCGGATTTTGGATCCTGCGCAAGCACCTCCATTTGGGCGGTGGGGGTGAGGCTGCTGAAGGGGATCGGGCCTGGCCCGTGGGCTTGGAGGAAGCGGGGAATTCCTGCGAGGCGACGACACGAGGCGGGAAGGGTGCGCTTCCATCCATCGTAAACGATTTCCTGCCGCTCCCGCTCGGCATCCTCATCGAAAAGCCCGGGAGGGACGATCACATCATCATAGACGCCAGGAAACCGGAAGCCAAGGCGGTCGAGATCCGGCTCGACATTGGGCAAGCGTCTGGCCAGCAGCGGAGTTCCGAGGGCGGCTGCTTCCAGAAAGGGAAGTCCGAAGCCTTCTTGGACGGATGTGAGAAGGACGGAATCCGACGCACACAGCAGGGCGGGAACCGAGGGGGATTCCGCGTCGCGGCCTGCGAGCAGGCGAAATCGGACCGCCCATTTTCCTGCTGCTGCGGCTGCTTCGAGGCGGCGTGCATAGTGGGCTTCTTCGGGGGAACTGACCCCAGCGGTCGTCACCAGCATGGCTTCCGGACGCAGCCATCGAGTCAGAAGAACCGCTTCGGCAATATTTTTTCGCCGCAGAAATCGTGTGGGAAAAATCCAAACCGGGCCGGTGTGGCCGAGTTCGCGGTCCATCCAGCGCTTCGCAGCGCGGATTTCGCGGGCAGACGGACGTTCGCCGAGGCTTGCGGGATTTGGCAACCATGCGGTGCGGCCTGGCATGTTCGCGGCCAGGATGGATTCATCTGCCGAGTTGATCGCCCCATGCACGAAGTGCGCACCGGCTGCGAAGGTCGCGCACGCAATTTTTTTGAGATTTCCGAATCCGTTGGCTTGGAGGACTGGCCAGCGAGCCCATCGGTTGTCGAACCAGAAGTCATGATGCTGGCTGAGAACGGGCATTCCGGTTTGGGCGGAGTGGCGGGCCAGCTCATCGGCCAGCAGGATGTTGCGCGCGAGTCCGAGATTGTGTGCCCAGACGACCGAGCCCTCGTTGCACCAACGCTGGAGGAACGTGCGCAATTCGCTGCGGATCCGGCTGGCATCGGAGGCACGTTCGGTGAGGTAGGCCAGCGCAGGCTCGACATGGATGGCAAACGGCACGCCTTTGACTGTGGGGGTGACAAAGTCTGTCCATGCGTGGTCATCCGCTTCGCCGACAGCGAGGGTGATCGAATCAAAAACTCCTGAAACCGCCAGCGCGGGCAGATACATTTCGATCACGCGACGCACACCACCCGGCCGCAAATGGTAGTGAAGAATGATCAGTTTCTTTGGAATGGTGGCGCAATGAGGCATCCGTGCGGACATCCGTAACATCAAATCCGGCATTGCTCAATCGTCCGGGGTAAGAAACTATCCCCGCATGTCTGATTTTTTCCAAGATGGTTCGATGGCAACCCTTCACCGACTCGGCAAACCCGATATCGAACGGCTGGAGCGCGAGTTGCTGGAATTCTCGCAGGACACCCCGATCTCGCTCGTGCTTCCCTGTCATGTTAAGGAACTCGGCACCCGTGCTCTGCAGGGGATCATTCGCGAGCTGAAAAATGTCCGCTACCTCAAGCAGATTGTTGTCGGGATTGATGGTGCTAATGCGAAAGCATGGGCCGAGGCCAAAAAAATCTTCGGTCAGCTTCCGCAGAAGCCGACCCTGCTTTGGAACGACGGGCCGCGCATGCAAAAATTGATTGCGGAGTTGAATGCATCGGATCTCGAAACCGGGCCATCCGGCAAAGGGCGCAACCTCTGGCTCTGTTTCGGCTACGTGTTGGCCAGTGCGCAATCCCGCATGGTCGTGCTGCACGATTGCGACATCCTCACTTACGGACGCGAACTGCTCGCGCGGCTCTGTTATCCCGTGGCCCATCCCCACATGGGTTTCGACTTCTGCAAAGGCTACAGCGCGCGCTTCACGGACAAGCTCAACGGCCGCGTGATGCGTCTGTTTTTCACCCCGCTGGTGCGCTCGTTGCAGAGTATTTTGGGCGACGATCCGTTCCTGAACTACCTTGATACGTTTCGGTATCCGCTCAGCGGCGAGGCCAGTCTGGATCTGGATATCGTTCGCCGCGCACGCGTGCCATCGGATTGGGGCGTCGAGGTCGGAACCCTTGCGGAGGTTTTCCGGGTTTCCTCTCCAAAGAGCATCTGCCAAGTCGATATGGCCGAATGCTACGACCACAAACACCAGGAACTCTCGATGCGCGACTCCGCAAAAGGCCTCAACAAAATGGCCAGCGATATCGTGAAATGCCTCTACCGCACACTCGCCGGCCATGGCGTGAAACTCGACCGCGGTACCTTCGACACGCTGCTAACCGCCTACGTGCGCAAGGCGGAGGATACCATGCGGTTCTATGCCGCAGATGCGGAAATCAATGGACTCAAATACGACCGGCATCAGGAAGAACTCGCCGTCAATACCTTCGTCCACAGCATCCGCGCCGCCTCCCACGAATACCTCGTCGATCCGCTTGGCGAACCCATGATTCCGAATTGGAACCGAGTGGAAGCCGCTCTCCCGGACTTTCTCCCGGCGTTGCAGCACGCCGTGGACACGGACAATAAAAAGTGACCAGGGTCAGATCAGCGACGGCTGGCCTGCTTGTTGGCGGGGGATGAGGCCAAGCTTGTGGTAGGCTTTGGGCATGGCGACGCGACCCTGCGGAGTGCGTTTCAGAAATCCTTGCATGATGAGAAACGGTTCGTGGACTTCTTCGATGGTCCCCGGTTCCTCCCCAATCGCCACGGCTAGGCTATTGACTCCCACCGGACCCCCGTCGAACAACCCGATGAGTGCTTCGAGGATGCGTTTGTCCATCTCGTCGAAGCCCTCGGCATCAATTTCCAGCATCGTGAGAGCATCATCGGCGACTTTGGCGCTCATGAGTCCATTGGCCCGCACCTGTGCAAAATCCCGCACCCATCGGAGCAGGTTGTTTGCGATACGCGGAGTGCCGCGGGACCGGCGCGCGATCTCCATGGCCGCTCCCTCCTGAAGTTCGCTTCCGATCAGGCCCGCGCTGCGCGTCACGATAGACTCCAATTGGTCCGCCGGATAGTAGTCCAACCGGCACGCCATGCCAAACCGCGACCGCAAAGGCTCGCTGATCATGCCCGCGCGGGTCGTGGCTCCAATGAGAGTGAACGGCGCAAGATTCAGTCGCACGCTGCGCGCACTCGGCCCCTGGTCGATCACGATGTCCAATTTGAAATCCTCCATCGCCGGATACAGGTATTCCTCAATCGCGGGTGCCAAGCGGTGGATTTCGTCGATGAATAAAATCCCCCCCCGCTCGATGTTCGTGAGCAACCCGGCAAGGTCGCCGGCTTTTTCGATCATGGGTCCGCTGGTCGTGCGCACCTCGGCGCCCATGGCATTTCCGATGATGTAGGCCAGCGTCGTCTTTCCGAGTCCGGGAGGTCCGCTGAGAAGGATGTGCTGCAGGGTATCTCCCCGCTGAAGGGCCGCCTCAACCATCAGCTTCAGCCGCGCAACCGTCTTGTCCTGGCCCGCAAATTCTTCAAACAGCGGCGGCCGCAGCGACACCTCGAAGGCCGCATCTCCAGGGGCTGCCTCGGGAACCTTGGGATCAGGAAGACTCATGTCTCGGAACTCTGAAATTCCCCGCCCGGATTGCCAAGCAGAACTTGGGGATTTCTTCGGAGCGCAAAAAACTCCTTGAGCAGCGAACCGCATTCGAGGGCCATCACTCCCGACGTGATCTCGCACCTGTGGTTGAGCTGCGGCATTTGCAGGATGTTGAGCAATCCGCCCGCCGCACCGCCCTTGGGGTCCGCACATCCGAAAATCACCCGCCGCAATCGGGCATGAACCAAGGCCCCCGCACACATCGGGCACGGCTCCTTCGTCACGTAAAGGTCGCAGTCCGTCAGCCTCCAATCGCCCACCTCCGCCTCCGCCTGCGTGATGGCCAGCA
Organism: Chthoniobacterales bacterium; assembly: GCA_038214335.1. Lineage (GTDB taxonomy): Bacteria > Verrucomicrobiota > Verrucomicrobiia > Chthoniobacterales > Terrimicrobiaceae > QYQL01. The sequence goes on along the minus strand of JBBQRY010000110.1, from coordinate 1,646 downwards.
TCTCGGCGTGTGCGGTCGCATCCTTCAGAAGCTCGACCTGATTCCATGCCCGCGCAATGATGCCTCCCTCGCGCACAATGACCGCCCCAATCGGCACCTCATCCGCCGTCCCCGCCCTGTGTGCCAACCGCAGTGCCTCGCGCATAAAAAATTGATCGCTGTCCAGTTCCATTCCAGCATCCTATGCCAAACCGAGCCTCCGGTGCAAAGCCATCCTGACGGTCAAAATGGAAATGTCCGCAATTCCATGGTTGTCAAATTCCCGCAAAGCTGCCAAACCTGATGCTGTCCCCATGACGACCGAACATTCAGACAACTGGTTTCTTAAAAAGCACGAATCCGGCGAGGTTTTTGGACCCTCCCGATTTGAGCAGATTCGTGTATGGGCGAAGGCCGCCCAGATCAACCCGCAGGACATGCTTTCGACGGACCGCGAGGTCTGGACAAAAGCGCCGATGTTCCCGGAGCTTTCGATGGATTGGCTCATTGAGCTGGCGTCGAACCTGCTCTACGGCCCCACCTCCGAGGAAGCCATGATGGAGTTTTACCGGTTGGGTGAGATTTTTGGCGATGTCCACGTCCTCAACTGCCGGACCGGAGAGCGAATGATTCTTTCCGAGGCACCCTTCTTTCAAGAAGAACCCCCTCAGCCCGCCGTGGAAGATTTTCCGCAGCCCCCCCAACGCGGAATCCTTCGCGTGAACTTGCAAAAACGAATCCGCGATTTGGAAACCGGTCTCCTCGAAAAAAATCGGCTTCTGCTGGCTGCGAAGGATCACAACGCCAAATTGGAAGGTCGAATTCGCGAGATGGAACTGCAAATCGCGAACATCCGTAACGGCCGAAAATAGCTTCGGGCTTTTTCTTGCGTCGATCCCCGCGCCGGGATTGAATCCTCTCCCATGAAGAAACACATCAAAGATGTTCCGGACGGTCCTCCTGCCATTGGACCATATTCCATGAGCGTGATCGGCGAAGGAAAGTTCGTTTTTGTTTCCGGCCTCACCCCCTACGATCCTGCCACCGGAAAAATCGAGCGGGGCAGCATCGCGGAGCAAACCGAGCTCGTCATTGCGAATATCCAGCGGGTTCTGGCCGCATCCGGAGCCACGCTCTCGAACGTCGCAAGCTGCCGGGTTTACCTTTCCAACCTCACTCCCGAAACCTTCAAGGAAATGAATGAGGTTTATATGAAGCATTTCGTTGGCGATCAGCCCACCCGCGCCACCATCGGAGCCCAACTCCTTGGGTTCGATGTCGAGATCGAGTGCATCGCCGTGCTCGACTGATCGAGTGCATCGCCGTGCGTCGCCATGCTCGACTGATCGCGTCCCATCGTTATGAAAATTGCTCAGGAGTTCCGCCAGTTCATCGCGCGGGGGAATGTCATCGACCTCGCCGTCGGTGTCATCATTGGAGGCGCCTTCGGAAAGATCGTCTCCAGCCTCGTCAACGACATCATCATGCCTCCCATTGGGGCCGCAATGAAGGGCGTGAATTTCAGCTCGTTCTTCATCTCGCTCAACGGCCAAACGTATGAGTCCCTCGATAAAGCCAAAGAAGCCGGTGCCCCCGTCATTGGTTATGGAGCCTTCGCCAACACAGTCATCGAGTTTCTCATCGTCGCCGCCTGCGTCTTCCTCATC
>JBBQRY010000109.1:0-6996 GCA_038214335.1 Chthoniobacterales bacterium | reverse complement strand
TTCGGCGTTTCAGATGCTTTGTCAGGCGTTCCCGCACGAAGCGGTTGACCTGGCGGAAGGCACACCGGCTGTATCCCGGCCGGTAGTAGTTGGCCCACCCTTTGAGGTGACGATTCCCGACTCACAATGGGGCTTCGGCATGTGCGGAGCTTTGTGACGACTTTTCATCCGCGCTTTACATCCGAGCGGCAAGGCGGAATGGTAGTGGGCTATGTCTGACATCCGTATTCTCTTCAAAACCAGCAAAGGCGACATCGAAGCGACACTTTTCGCATCGAAGGCGCCTATCACCGTTGCCAATTACCTGAACCTCGCCAAGCGCGGCTACTACGATGGCATCACGTTCCATCGGGTGATTCCGAATTTCATGATCCAGGGCGGCGACCCCGATGGCACCGGGTCCGGCGGCCCCGGCTACACGTTTGAAGACGAGGTGAAGACCGGACTCAAACACGACAAACCCGGCATCTTCTCGATGGCCAACCGCGGTCCCGCCACGAATGGCAGCCAGTTTTTCATCACCCATCTGCCGACCCCTCACCTCGACGGAAAACACACCGTCTTTGGCGAAGTCACCAAGGGGCAGGACATCGTGAACGCTATCGCCCAAGGCGACAAAATCCTCACCATCGAAGTCCTCGACTCGACGGACGCCCTCTTCGCAGACCAAAAATCAAAAATCGAGAGCTGGAATAAATATTTGAAGTAACCTTCCCGCACGCAGGGAAGCCATGAACCTAGAAAAGGCATTTGGACCACGGATTACACGGATAACACTGATATGGAGGGAGTTGGAACACAAGCACCATTCACCCGCAAGGTGAATCGCAAGGCGCAGCAAGATTGTCATAACTGCCTCTATTCGTTGTATCTGTGTCATCCGTAGTCCATTCTTCTGCGGTATTTAGGATGAAAGTTCATATTCGACAGATTCCGCAGGGCGAGACCCTGCATTTGGAAGGGGAGGAGGATGCCGCAGCGCTTGGCCTAGAAGATGCGGGCGCGGTGGCGATCTCGCCGCTGAGCTACTCGCTAGACGTCGGGCTGAGCGAGGGCGGACTCTTTGCGACCGGTCGGGCCTCGGTGCGCGTGCGGATGCAATGTGTGGTGTGCCTTGAGAATATCGAAAAAGAAATCACGGCAGACCCTTTTGCCATGCAGACAGAACTTCACGGACCTGAACAGTTGGACTTGACCCCGTTCGTTCGTGAGGATATTCATCTCCTCTTGCCTCCGCATCCCCGATGCGATTCGGGAGCAGTATGTCCGGCAGATGCCTCGCGCATCCGTCCGCATTCCCCGGAAACGGGCGCATCGGCATGGGATGCGCTGGACAAGCTAAAAACCTAATTAATAACATTTTATGGGAGTTCCCAAACGTAAAACCTCGAAGATGCGGCTACGCACACGCAAAGCCGCCAACCGCTGGCGTGCCCCAAAGCTCAGCAAATGCCCGCAATGCGGCGCCAGTGTCCTCGCACACATCGCCTGCCCGTCCTGTGGATACTACAATAAACGGCAGGTCCTGACGATTGGTGCCGAATAATTCGGCTTGTCGGGTCTTTCCCGCATGAAAATTGCCCTCGACGCCATGGGCGGGGACTTTGCTCCCGGAAACCCCGTTCAGGGGGCCTTGGCAGCTCTTCGGGATTATCAGGACGTTTCCATCGTCTTTGTCGGTGATGAACAAATCATCCGCAAGGAATTGCTGCGCCATGATACCGAGGGCCTGACGGACCGGATTTCGGTCCACCATGCCTCGCAGGTCGTGGACATGAGCGACAGCGGGCTCGACAGCGTCCGCAAGAAAAAAGATTCCTCGATCAGCCGCGCCATTGACCTCGTCAAATCGGGTGAGGCGCATGCCGTCGTCTCGGCTGGTCACACCGGAGCTCTTGTGGCGGCGGCGACCATCAAGCTGCGCACGCTGCCGGGTATTGAACGCGCGGGATTGGCGGTGCTGATCCCGTCGGATGGCGGTGTCTTTTTATTGATCGATGGCGGCGCGAATTTGGATCCCACGCCCGAGCAGGTGGTCGGGTTCGCGATCATGGGAAGCATTTACTACCGGGAGTTGCTCGCCTGCGAGAACCCGCGGGTCGGATTGCTCAACATCGGAACCGAGGCCTCGAAGGGCACGGAATTTGCGCAAGCCTGTCACGCCCTGCTGGCCAAGGCTCCTATCACGTTTGCGGGCAATGTCGAAGGGCATGGGATATTTCGGAAGCCGGTCGAGGTTGTTGTCTGCGATGGATTTGTCGGCAACATCGTGCTCAAGGCGATTGAAGGACTCGCCCAATCGGTTTTCGGATGGTTGCGCACAGAGCTCAAAGCCAACCCGATGCGCCTGCTGGGCGCGTTCCTCTGCGGGGGTGCCTTCCGATCCATCAAGAACCGCACCAGCACGGACGAATACGGCGGCACGCCGCTGCTGGGCGTCAACGGCATTTGCATCAAGGCACACGGCAATTCCTCACCCCGGGCCCTGCGCAATGCCATCCGCGTCGCGCGCGCCGCAGTGGAACAAAAAGTCAATGAGCGTATAGTGGAAGCCATCACACGATGAAAAAGTCTCCGAAGGAAAAACCGCACCGTCCGGTCCGCACGGTCTCGATCATTGGCACCGGAAGCTACGTGCCCGAGCGCGTGCTCACGAATGCCGACCTCGAAGCCATGGTCGAAACCAATGACCAATGGATCATGGATCGCACCGGAATCCGCGAGCGAAGGATTGCGAAAGAGGGCGAATTCACGAGCCACCTCGCCGCCAACGCTGCCAAAAACGCGATGCAAAATGCGGGTGTCACCGTGGACGAAATCGACCTTATCCTCGTCGCCACGATCACCCCGGATACATTTTTTCCTTCGACGGCCTGCCATGTCCAGCGGCTCATCGGAGCTAAAAATGCCGCGTGTTTCGATGTCAACGCCGCCTGTTCCGGTTTCCTGTTTTCGGTCGAAATTGCTCAGCAATTCATCGCCAATCACACCTACAAAACCGCGCTGGTCATTGGTGCGGACAAGCTGAGTTCCATCGTCAACTGGCACGACCGCAACACTTGCGTGCTCTTCGGCGATGGCGCTGGAGCGGCAATCCTGCGCAACCGCACCGACTCGCACGGCATCATCGCCACCTACATGGGCAGCGATGGCAACTACGGGGACATCCTTCACATGCCAGGCGGCGGATGCGCCATTCCGATCACGAAGGAAAATGCGGATCTCAAACTCAACACCCTGCACATGAACGGGCGTGAGACGTTCAAGCTGGCGGTGAATTCCATGATCAAAGCCGCCCGCGCCGCCCTCGAAGCCAGCGGACTTTCCACCGAAGATCTCAAGTGCATCATTCCCCACCAAGCCAACAGCCGAATCATTGAAGCCTTGGCCTCGCGGTTGGATGTGCCGATGAGCCGGTTCCACATCAATCTCGACCGCTACGGCAACACCTCGGCTGCCGCTGTCGCCATTGCTCTCGATGAGGCAAATCGGACCGGACGCTTCGAGGTCGGCGACTACATCCTGCTCGTCGTTTTCGGCGGCGGCCTCACCTACGCCAGCTCTGTGGTGCAGTGGTAGCCCGGAAGAAAGTATGAAGTATGAATTATGCCTCTCCTGCGCGAGACTCGCTGATGTAGGGGTAGCACGCCTCCTGTGAACTCCCGCTCCGTCATCTTGCGGCTTCTCGTTTTTCTGGCAGCAGTGCTGCTGATTGCCTGCCTCCTCTCGCCGCCGCTTTATTGGCTGGGCACGGCGCTGGCGGATCGCGGAATCCTTCCCCTGCAGGGGTTTCCGTTTCACCGCTATTTCAGCCGTTGTCTTCAGATCACCACCCTCGTCCTCCTGTGGCCGACATTCCAATCCATCGGCATCCGCCGCTTTTCCGAGCTGGGCATCGAGCGGAATCCCCAATGGCTGCGTGACCTCGGCATCGGATTTGCCATGGCCCTCGTTCCTGTGGTCCTGCTCTCCGCCGCCTACATCGCGACCGATGTTTACGCGCTTAGAAAATCCGTCGCCGCCGCGACATGGCTGCGGATTCTGGGAACGGCAGGCGTGGTGGCCGTGCTTGAAGAATTCCTCTTTCGTGGCGTGCTCCTCGGCCTCTGCCTCCGCTCCATGCGGGCAATCCCCGCGGTGCTCACCAGCTCGGGGATTTTTGCGCTGGTGCATTTTCTGCGCGTAGCCAAACCAACGGATGCTCCGCCGGTGACGTGGCTCAGCGGATTTGCCCAGATCCCGCAAGCCTTCTCGAGTGCCCCTGCGTGGCCGCTGCTCGGCTGGGGGATTCTCTCCCTCTTGCTGGCGGGCATCCTTCTCGCCGTGCTCACCCTTCGCACCCGCTCGCTCTTCCTTGCCATCGGCATCCATGCCGGATGGATCCTCAGCCAACAGGGCTTGCAGGCCATGGCAAAATTCCGCATCAAACCGCACGACGCCCTGCTCCCGTGGGTGGGCCAGAATGTCGTCAGCGGCGCGGTGCCCACCGGACTCCTCCCGGCAGCTCTCCTTCTTCTCACCGGTGCCGCAGGTCTTCTTTACGTTGCCCATGTTCGGCGCACTTCTTGAGCCGCTGCGTTCGCTGTTTTTTCCGTCACACTGCGCCGGATGCGGTTGCCGAGTCGCTGAAGGAACCGACATCTGCTCGCTTTGTCTCGGCGGCATCGAGCGAATTCGCATTCCCCGATGTGAGGTCTGTTCGCAGCCATTTCAAGGAAAGCTCGCCAGCTTCACGTGCCCGAATTGCCATGACGAATCGTTTCACTTCGAGTGCGCGGTAGCCGTCGTGCGCAGCCGGGGGGTCGTTCGCGAAATGATCCACCGCCTCAAATACAACAAGGAACTTTGGCTCGGACGCGTGCTTGTCTCATGGATGCAGGAAGGCCTCTCGGATCCGCGCTTTGCCGATTGGACCCCCGACGCCTTGGTTCCTGTGCCCCTTCATCCGCGCCGGCTCCGGGAGCGCGAATACAACCAGGCCGCCGTGCTGGCAGACCACCTTTCCGCACGCTCCGGACTTCCCGTTCTCTCCGCCCTCGCCCGCGCCCGCTACACCACGACCCAAACCCGGCTCGACCGCAAAGCCCGAAGGCAAAACTTGCGGGATGCCTTTATTCCGGGCAAGAATGCGGATGTGACGAATCGGAACCTGCTCCTTGTTGACGACGTGCTCACCACTGGCTCGACCCTCGACGCCTGTGCCGCCGTCCTCATGAAGGCCGGTGCACATTCCGTTCGCGCCCTCACCGCCGCACGCGGATAAATACATTTTTTACCATGGCCATCTTTAAAAAACCCATCCTTCGTCCGCGCAGCGGCAAACACCGCGAAATGCCCGAGGGCCTCTGGACGAAATGCCTGGACTGCGGCGAAGTCATTCACAACCTCGCCCTCTCGGGAAACCTGTTCGTCTGCCCGAAATGCACGCACCACTTTGCGATGGGCGGACGCGAGCGCATCGCCAGCCTTGTCGATCCCGATTCGTTCCAAGAAACCGACGCCGGCATGACCTCTGTCGATGCCCTCAAATTTACGGGCGTGGCCACCTACGCCGACCGCTTGGCCTCCTACAAAGCCAAGACCGGCCTCGTCGATGCCATCCTCACTGGCACCGCTTCCATTGACGGCCATCCTCTCGGGCTCGGCGTGATGGATTTCCAATTTCTCGCCGCCACCATGGGATCTGTCGTCGGCGAAAAAGTCACCCGCATCATCGAACTTTCCACCAAGCGCAAAATCCCGGTCGTCATTTTCTGCACGTCCGGCGGTGCCCGCATGTATGAAGGCATGCTCAGTCTCATGCAGATGGCCAAAACCAGCGGGGCCCTCGCCCGCCATGCTCTCGCCGGATTGGCCTACATCCCCGTGCTCACGAATCCGACCACCGCTGGCGTCATGGCCAGCTACGCATCGCTCGGCGATCTCATCCTCGCCGAACCCGGCAGCATGATCGGATTCGCAGGACCCCGCGTCATCCGCGAAACCACCCACCAGTCGCTGCCACCGGATTTCCAAACGGCCGAATTCCTCGAAAAGCGCGGCCTCATCGACGTCATTGTCCCCCGTTCGAAAATGCGGTCCACCCTTGGCGGACTGCTCGGATACTTCGCACCACAGTGACCTCCGAAGCTGCGCTGGAGTGGCTGAGTTCCACCCAATTCTTCGGAATCAAGCTCGGCCTCGACAACACCCGCCAGCTCCTCGCGCACCTCGGCAACCCCGAGCGCAAGCTGCGGATCATCCACGTCGCCGGAACCAATGGCAAGGGCTCGGTCTGCGCGATGTGCGACGCGGTGTTTCGCTCAGCCGGCCGACGCACCGGACTCTACACTTCGCCGCACCTCTACGAACTTCGCGAACGCATGCGCGTCTCCGGCGAAATGATCCCCCGATCCGAACTCGCCGCCTTGCTCACCAGCCTGCACGAATGCTGCGCCACATGGGCCCACGAACCCACGTTTTTTGAGCTCACGACCGTCCTCGCTCTCTCCCACTTTTCCCGCAGCCAATGCGAAATCGTCCTGCTCGAAACCGGCATGGGCGGACGCCTCGATGCCACAAATGCCGTCACTCCCGCCGTCTCGGTCATTTCCCCGATTGCCCTCGACCATTCCGAATGGCTGGGAAATTCCATCGTCGAAATCGCCCGCGAAAAAGCAGGCATCATCAAACCCGGCATCCCGGTTGTCTCCGCCCGCCAGCTTCCGGAAGCCGAAGCCGTCCTCCGCGAAGTCGCTCAGCAAAACGCCAGCCCCATCACTTTCGTCGAGCACCCTTACGAAGGAAAAATCGGCCTCGTCGGCGACCACCAGAAATGGAATGCCGCCCTCGCCATTGCTGCCATTGAATCTGAAGGAACCACTTCGCCGCTGGCCATCGAAGAAGGACTTCGCACCGTGCAATGGCCCGGAAGATTCCAGCGCCTGACCGACCGCCTCATTGTGGATGGCGCCCACACTCCGCACGCTGCCGCCACACTCGTCGAAACATGGCGCA
>JBBQRY010000108.1:0-7020 GCA_038214335.1 Chthoniobacterales bacterium | reverse complement strand
GACCAGACCGCTGGCTTACCAGTTTTTGATCCACCTTGGCTCGTTCGTCGTGGCGGTCGAGCTTCCTGCAGTGGAATACAGGTCAAAGAAATTCGTTCCGCTGCGGTCGGCGTCGCCAGGATATTTGTAACCATAGGAGGTTCCGAAGGGATCTGCGATCAGTTGGTTGGTGTTGGTAGTGGACATGCCCGATTCGCCCATTCCCTTTGAGAACTCAAAATACACCTTGTTGGTTGCTGGGGAGAGGGAGGCTCGCAAAAATTTATTATCTCCTCCAGCATCATTTGTCCCAGTCGGATAATCCCCCATGTCGGCTTTGTAGCTTTCCAGGGCCGCTTCCATGGCTGCGATTTCCGCCTGGGCGCGCGACATGGCTCCTTTTTTCTGCACGAAGCCGGCAGTGCTGAGGACCAGACCCGCGAGAATGGCAATGATCGCGATGACGACCAGCAGCTCGATGAGGGTAAAACCGCCGGGAGCGCACGCATCCTGCGTGCCCAGCGGGGCATCCTGCCGCGCAACCTTCCCTCTTGGCACCCGGCAGGGATGCCGGATGTCCGACACGCTGGAAGCGTGCGCTCCGGTTTCAGGTTTCCGCTTTCCGGTTTTGTTTTTCATGTTTGGGCCTGCATTCCGGTGATGATGCTGATGAGGGGCAGGAAGAGGGCGATGACGATAGTTCCAACCACGACGGCGAGGAACACGATCATGATCGGTTCGAGGAGCGAGGTGAGACCGGCGACGGCGTTATCGACTTCGTCATCATAGACCTCGGCGACCTTGAGAAGCATCTCAGGGAGCTGGCCAGTTTCCTCACCGACGTCGATCATACTGATCACCATGGGAGGAAAGACGCCGCTGGCTTCGAGGGGCTGGACGATGGATTCGCCCTCTTTGACGCTGTCGTGAACTTTCGAGATCGCGTCGGCGATGACCATATTCCCGGCGGTCTCGCGGGTGATGTTCAGGGCCTGAAGGATGGGAACACCGCTGGTGACGAGAGTTCCCAGCGTGCGGGTGAAGCGCGAAATCGAGCTTTTGCGGGTGAGGTCGCCGAAGAGCGGGGCCTTGAGCTTCACGTTGTCGATGACTTGGATGCCTTTTTGGGTGCGCCCGATCACCTTGTAAAGAATGATGAAAAGGATAATGGCCGCGACGATGACCAGCGAGTTGTTCTTCACCAGGTTGCTGGCTCCGATGACAAATTGGGTGAGGGCCGGAAGCGGCTTGCCGCCGAGCATGTCTGCAAAAATCGCCTCAAACTTGGGCACGATGAACACCAGCAGGAAAGCAAGGATCACGATGGCGATCACCAACACGATGATCGGATAGAACATCGCCGCAACGACCTTGTTTTTGATTTTCTGCGCCTTTTCTTGGAACTCCGCAAGACGCAGGAGCACGAGCTCGAGCACACCGCCGAGCTCGCCGGCCTTCACCATGTTCACGTAGAGCCGATTGAAAATTTTGGGGTGACCTGCCAAGCTTTCCGAGAACGTGCCGCCGCCTTGGACGGATTCTGCAAGGTTGAGGATGACGCCCTTGAGCACGGGATCGGGTTCCTGCTTGGAAAGAACCGTGAGGCCCCGCAGGAGGGGAAGTCCGGCGTCGATCAGCGTGGCCAACTGGCGGGTAAAAATCATCAGCGTGCGTGGCTTGATGGTTTTTTTCTGAAGGAACGGGATGTTGATTTTGATCTGCTTCTTGGCGGCAGACTGCTTGGCGGGAGCCTTCGTCTTGGATTTCGGACCCTTCCCCTCCTCCGCGATGGACTTGGGAAAATATCCAGATTGACGCAACTGACCGACAGCATCGTTTTGAGATTCGGCTTCGATGACTCCGGAGGACTCCTGTCCTCGGGCATCCAGGGCAACGTAGGAATAGCGCGGCATAAAATGGGCGGGAAATTGGAATCTTGTTTCTACCAGCCGCAGCGCGGGGTGTCGAGGAAAGAATCAGCACTTTGTGCATGAACCATTTTTCCATTGCCCCGCAGAAAAAGCTCGGATTTCCTCTGGCATCCGTTCCATCATGCGCCCATACGGTTTGATTCCGTCTGCAACCTGATTATTTTTCCTATGCGATTTCTCCTACTTGCCGCTCCCGCGATCCTCCTCATGGGCTGTCAAACCACCCCGCACGATGCCAACTGGGAGGAGCCCCTGACGGTGCGCACCGTTGGCCCCGTGTATGCGGACTACGTGATTGAGCGGGCGGATACCAACAAGGACGGCACGGTTACTGCGGTTGAGTGGACGACAGCCGGCGGCACCGCGCGCAGCTTTGCGCTGGTCGATCAGAACCGCGATGGACGGGTCACCCGCACCGAGCTGCTGAGGTTCGGATCGAGCGGAAAGTTTTTTGACATGACCCGGCGGTATGTGGATTTCAACAAGGACAAACAACTCACTCCTCGCGAATTCCGCAGTCCGGCGGGCGTGAATGTCATGCGCATCGCGTTTTAACCATCCGGTGCGAGAAAAATCCTTTGCCCTTGATCCTGCCGGATGAGTGACCGCTTCCAAGACGCTATCAACGCGACGCTTCCGCTGCTCCAAGAACTCAAAGACAGCCTGAAGCCGCTTCCCAGTGCCTCGGCCTCAGCTCTGCAACGCCTTCAGGAATCCGCCTCGCAGCGCAAAAAATCCACTCCGGCCCCGGTGCCCCGCGAACCCGCCCCTTCCGCCGCAACCCGCACTCCCTCGCCCGCACCGGTTCTCGCCCAAACTCCCTCGCCCGCCCGCCCTGTCATGACATCCGAAGAAAAGAAAACCCAGCTCGCCATCCTCCGCGAGTCAGCGATTGTCTGCCAAAAATGTCCGCACCTTGTGCGTTCGCGCACGAATGTCGTGTATGGGATTGGGAACCCCGATGCCAAAGTGCTTTTCGTCGGCGAGGCACCGGGAGCGGATGAAGACGCGCAGGGCGAACCATTTGTTGGCAAAGCCGGGCAGTTGCTCACGAAGATGATCCAGGCGATGGGCTACGAGCGCTCGGATATCTACATTGCCAACATCTTGAAATGCCGTCCCGACATGCCGGAGGGGCAGTCCGGAAACCGCCCTCCGAAGCCCGAGGAGATGGAGACCTGCATTCCGTGGCTGCGCCAGCAAATCGATATTATCCAACCCGAGGCCATCGTCGCTCTCGGAGCGGTGGCCACCACCGGCCTCATCGGGAAATTTGACAGCCTCCGCAGCGTTCGGGGTCATTGGAAGGAATTCCATGGCATCCCCGTGATGATCACCTACCACCCCGCCTACCTCCTGCGCAACCAATCGATCTCCGAGAAGCGCAAGGTCTGGGAAGATCTGCTGCTGGTGATGGAAAAACTCAACAAACCAATCTCCGCCAAACAGCGCGCGTATTTCACGACGCAGTAGGGCGCATCTCTGAAAAGTGCAATCGGCGATGGAAGGTCAGGGAGCATAGGCGTCCCGCCTGTGGGGAGTGGAGACTCCGCAGACAAAATAGCCAGTCACCAAACAGGCGAGACGCCTGTTCTCCCTGTTTGCACTTTTCGGAGATGCGCCCGACGCAGTAGGCGGGCGCGAATTCCGGTTGATGCTCGGCGGATTGTGGGGCACATAGGTGGGGGATGACGCCTCGATTCGCCACTTTGTTTTTCCGGCAGACCTTGCGTCCCACGGTGCGGCATCCGCTTTTGCCGATGCTCAACATCCTGAGCATCGGTTTGGGAGTGGCGGTGTTCCTTGCCATCCAAATTGCCAATCGCGGTGCGCTGGCCAGTTTTCAAAACTCAGTGAGCCTTGTGGCCGGAAGGGCACATTTGGAAGTTCGGGGCGACATTCCCGAGGAAGTTTTCCCAGCGATTGCGGCGGTCGGCGGCGTTCGCTCGGCCACGCCCTTGGTCGAGGGGATTGTGACCCTGCCCGATGAACCCGGGGAATACCTTCGGCTGCTGGGGGTGGATCCTTTCACGGGGGACTCCCTGCGCGTGTTTGATCTTGGCGCACCCGATGGCACGTCGCTGGACTTGAGCGCATGGCTGAATGACCCGTCCGCGCTGGCGGTTTCTCCGGAACGTCCGATGGCCCCTCTGCGCGTGCTGGCGGGTGGGCGTTCCGTGGAAATGCAGCCGCGTTTTGTGCTGCGGGCGAGGGATTCCCAGCTTGCGCCGGATGCGCGCATGGCGGCCATCGATATCGGATGGGCGCAAGAGTTGCTGGGAATGCAGGGGCGGCTGACATCGATTCAGATCGAGTTGGAGAATCCGCTGGCGGCGGCCGACATGATTCCGCAACTGGAAAAGCTGGTTCCGTCCGATGTGACGGTGGCTCCCCCTGCGAGACGTGGCGCAGAGACTGAACTCATGTTGGCTGCGTTCCAACTGAACCTCACGGCGCTCAGCCTCATCTCGATGATCGTCGGAGTTTTCCTGATATACAACAGCCTCTCGGCGATGGTCGTTCGGCGGCGCGTGCAGATCGGCATCCTCCGCGCGCTCGGCACCTCCCGCAAAGAAATCAGCCTCCTCTTCCTTGGCGAAGGGCTTGTTTATGGCGTGCTGGGCTCCGGTTTGGGAATCCTCCTTGCGACGCCTCTCGCGGCGCTGCTCGCTGCTCCCGTAGGCCGAACCGTGTCCTCCCTCTACACGCTGGTCAGCATCAGCAGCCCGGCTATCACCCCCGCGCAAGTCGGCATCGGATTCCTTGTCGGCATCGGGGCCTCTCTTCTCGCGGCATGGCATCCCGCATCCGAAGCCGCCTCGTGCAATCCCGTCGAAACCCTTCACCCCGGTGCCGCGATCACTTCGTTCGTTTTCCGTTCCGGACGCTGGCTCATCCCTGCCCTCGTGCTCCTGTTTCTCGCTGGAGTGGCCGGTTGGAGTGCTTTCCAAAATGCCGGACGTTACCTTGGGTTTGTCTCTGTCGGTCTGCTCATTGCGGGGTTTTCGCTTCTGGTGCCATCGGTGGTCATGACCGGATGCCGACTCCTGCCTTTCCGGAACTGGATGATGCGGCTGGGTCGGGAGAACCTCGCCCGCTCGCTCCACCGCAACGCCGTCACCATCGCCGCCTTGGCGGTGGCCGCTGCCATGACGGTAAGCGTCTCGGTGATGATCCATTCGTTTCGCGGAAGCGTCTCGACATGGCTAGAGACCACGCTGGCCGCCGACCTTTTCATCGCTCCTGCAGCCAACGAAATTGCAGGCCTGCAGAGCTTCATTCCTGCGGATGCCGAAGCATGGGTTCACGCCAACCCGCTCGTGCGCGAGGTTGGAACGTTTCGGGAAATCCAGGTTTCGAGCGATGGTCATCCCGCCATGATGGGAGTGGTCAGCGGGAAGGCACGCGGCGATCTGACCTTTGTCGCAAAAATGAACCATGCGGAATCTTTGTTTCGCGAGCAGGGGTTTGTCGTTGTCTCGGAGAGCTACGCCAACCGATTTGGCACGAAGCCGGGCGACACATTGAGCATCTCCTCACCCGCCGGTGCCCTTCCCTTTGTGGTGGCCGGCGTGGTGAAGGATTTCACGCGGGACGCGGGACTCATCATGATGGACCGCGTGAACTTCGACCGCTCATGGACGGACCCGCGGGTCCACTCGCTCGCCATTCTTCTTCATGATCCCTCGATGGCTCCCGCGCTCGCCTCCTCGTTCCGGGACCACTTCGGCGACCGTGGCGAATTCTCGATTTACACCAATGCCGACCTCCGCCGCCGGGTCATGGAAATTTTTGACCAAACCTTTGCGGTGACATCTGTCCTCCGCGCTATTGCCGTCTTTGTCGCCGCAGCCGGCGTCGTGCTCTCGCTCACCACGCTCGTCGTGGAACGCGAACGCGAGATCGGCCTCCTGCGCTCACAGGGTGCTTCGCCGGGACAAATTCGAGGACTCGTTTTTACCGAAGCGGGACTCATCGGATTCTTTGCCTCCATCGTCGGACTCGCCTGCGGAGCGGCCATGGCCATGGTCCTCACATGGGTGATCAATAAAGCATTTTTCGGATGGACCATCGAACTGCGCTATCCGCTGGATGTCCTCCTCACGACCCCGCTCTGGATTCTCCCCACTGCCATCCTTGCCGCATGGCTGCCCGCCGCCCGCGCCTCAAGAATCCCGCCTGCCCAAGCACTGCGGTTTGAATAGCCCGCACGCGACTAATTTTCTTCAAGGGGGGCTTGCTGCCGTGCCGGAAGTCGGATTTGATTCGGAAACCGTGAATGCCATTTTATGCGAAAATCTGACCTGCCAAAAACCGGAGTGGAATCATTCGGGACCAGGGACGTATGTGGACCGAATCATCGAAATGCGCGCGGGAGAAATTGTATGATCGCGCTCGCCCCGTCCGCATCCACCGGCCACTCGCACCTCGCCTTTGCCCTGCGCTGGCTGCCACCCGAACGCCGGAACGATGCCGAAATATTTTTTCGATTCTGCCGTGCGGTGGACGATCTCGCCGACGATCCGGACCGACCTCCCCAGGAGAAGCGGGCGTCGCTCGCCGAGTGGAAATCCGCCCTCTTCGCTGGCACGCTTCCACCCGAATTGGAATCCGTCATCCACTGCCATGCGATTCCGCGACCGTTGCTGGAGGCGATTGTGGAGGGGTGCGCGATGGATATTGACCCGGTCCGCATGGGCACTTATGAGGAACTAGAGCGCTATTGCTGGCATGTGGCCTGCGCAGTCGGACTCGTGAGTATTAGGATTTTTGGATGTCAGAGTTCCGCCAGCGAACGCTACGCGGAGAACCTTGGACACGCGCTCCAGTTGACCAACATCCTCCGCGATATCGGCGAGGATGCGGCCAATGGCCGGATCTACCTGCCGATGGAAGATTTGCAACGCTTTGAGGTGACTCCCGAAAGCATCCTGCGCGGAACACCCGACGCGGGATTCCTCTCGCTCATGGCCTTTGAAGCCGGTCGCGCCCGAGCCCGCTACCATGCCGCCATCCCCCCACAAGTGGACGCTCAACCCCTGCTGGCACCGGAAATTATGAAGGCGATTTATTGGCGGGTGCTGGGCCGACTAGAGAAATCCGGTTTCCC
>JBBQRY010000107.1:0-7063 GCA_038214335.1 Chthoniobacterales bacterium | reverse complement strand
AGAACGTGCGGGGTCTCAGCCTCGGCAATCGGATCGTCCTGCTTGTGCTGCTGATCCTGCCATTGGCGGCGGGGCTGGAGCTGGCCTCTGCCCCGTGGATTCTGGCGGCGTGGTTGTTGATGGCCTCCCGGATGAGCTGGTTGCAGTATTCCTTCGACAAGGAGCGGGCGCAGGCGGATATGGCTCGTCTTGCAGAAGCCACGTTGCTCGCAGCGGATCTGCTGGGCGGCTGGCCGGGCGGCTTTGTCGCGCAGCGGAAGCTGCGGCACAAGACCCGCAAATGGCGCTATCAGGCAATGTTTTGGGGAATCGTTGCGATCTGGCAATTGGCCGCCTTCGAGATGGTGACGGATGGCATGCTGACGCGGATGACATTCGAAGGAGTTTTTCCTGTTCCCGCGGTCTTCGGCAGATACGGTGAGCACATGGTTCCATTCACCCCGTTCACATTCGGCAGCATGTCGTTGGGCAAGAATCCCGCTGACGTCACTCAGGACTTGGCCGTCGCACGCCGCGCGATGGAGGCCGGTGTCTGGTTTCACTCCAGCCCGACTTACAACAACGGATTCACGTTCATGGTGCTCCGGCAGGCATTTGAGGAAAACCGGTCCTGCGTCCCCCGTGTGGTGATCAAGATCAGGGATGCCTCTGTGCCTCTCATGCGATTTGAAGTCGAAGACAGTTGCCGTCGGCTTGGAATTGATCGGATCGACGTCGCGCAACTTGTATCCATGGACCCTCAACCCGGCAATCTGGTAGATCAGCTACGGACCGGCGGGCCGCTGGCCGATGAGCTGGCCTCGCTCCGGGAGCGTGCATTGATCCGTGAGGCGGTGATTTTCTTGACCCCGGGAAACTCTGATGCGGCCGTTGAGGCAGCGGCGGCCAGCGGGTTGATCGAGGGGGTCATCCTGTATTGGAATGCCTGCCAGCGCGATTGCACGGATGCGGCATGGGCGGCACTCCGCGAAAAGGGCGTTCCTGCGCTCGCCCTGCGCACATTGGGTGGGGGGCCGGCCGACAAGCAGAGCGAAATCGAATCCTCCCTGCTGGCTGAATTGATCGCCACCGCAGGCTGCCGGAGCGCGACGGAGTTCAATGTCCGTCTCGCCGCAAGCGAACCAGCTATCAAAACCACCATCGGCGGCACCGCCTCGCTGGCCCATCTCGAAGAGTTTCTATCCAGCGCTGAGAGCGCTTCACCGCTGCCGCCGGAAATCCTTCGGCAGGTGTGGAAACTTCAAGCGTCTGGAAGGGGTCAGTCCCATAAGTTATAATTTGACAGTTGATAGCTCTCCTGATGGCCTCCATTCATGGCAAGAAAACCGAGGCTGGAATTCGCGGGCGCGAGGTATCACATCATCAGTCGGGGCAATTATCGCAAAGATGTTTTTGAAGGGCAGGCGGCGGAAGCCTTTGAGAAGGCTCTCTTTGAAGCGTGCGGAAAGTGCAACTGGCGGCTGCACGCGTATGTGATCATGGGCAACCATTATCATCTGGCTTTGGAAACCCCGGAAGCCAACCTTGTGGAGGGAATGCGCTGGCTTCAAGGCACTTTCGGGAACCGGTTCAATGCGTTTCGCAAGGAACGCGGCCATGTTTTCCAAAGTCGGTATAAGGGCCTGCTGATTGAGGAAGGGCACCCGATGTTTGGGCTGGTCAATTACATTCACCTCAACCCGGTGCGGGCCGGAATGGTCGCCTTGGAGAAATTGCAGGAATATCCCTGGTCGAGTTATCCAAAATTCTTCGCAAAAAACCTGCGCGCCCCGCTTGTGAGGTCGGAATTTTTGTCGGCATTGGACTTTCCGGACAGCTTGCGGGGGATGAATGAATACGCGACCCACCTTGTGGTCTGCGAAGAAAGCGATCCGCAGCAGCATGACGCTTTAGCCGCGAAGTATTGTCGCGGGTGGGCGGTTGCTTCCAGGGAATATCGCAAGGATTTGAAGGCGCGTTTTTCCGAACTCGACAAGTCGGGGGAAGAAGGCGGGGTGGGTTTCGAGGAAATCCGCGAAGAGAAATGGGAGAGGGTGCTTGCGGAGGGTTTGAAAAAGGAAGGAAAGAAGCCTGGAGAAGAATCAACGGACCCGAAAGCCGCAGAGTGGAAAGTGCGGATTGCCCAGAGCCTGCGCTCGGAGACCACTGCAACCAACGCATGGATTGCTGAGCACCTTGGCATAGGGCATCCTAGCCGGGTCAGAAATCTGATCCGGGAACGGGAAGATGAAAAGTTATGGGACCCTTCAAAAAGATGACTTTTGCTACGAAGATTACGGTGGTGCGGATTCTGTTGATTCCGGTTTTTGTGTTGTTTTGTATTTACTACGGCAGGGGGGTTGAGACGGGGGAGCCGGAGGAATGGCAGCGCTGGGCGGCGATTTTGACATTTATTCTGGCTTCGGCGAGCGACGGGATTGATGGATGGGTGGCGCGACATTGGAACCAGCGCAGCAGGCTGGGTGCGATATTGGATCCGATTGCCGACAAGGGGCTTTTGCTGACGGCAATCATCACCCTGAGTTTCAGCCGCTGGACGTATGCGTTTCCGATTTGGTTTCCGGTGCTCGTGATTGCGCGCGATGCGATCATTGTCACTGGCTATGCCGTACTTTTTCATTTTGATCAGAAGCTGGAGGTCAACGTGGCATGGTCGGGGAAACTTGCCACGGCGGCGCAGATGGTTGCCATCGCTTGGATCATGCTCCAGTTGCCGCACTCCGAGGTTTCTGTGTATATTGCAGGATTCTTCACCTTGGTTAGCGGAATGGTCTACGTCACCCGCGGCCTCGGCCAACTCCGTCACCACGAATAAATCTCATGCGCAACATCGCCATTGTCGGCCGTCCAAATGTCGGCAAATCCGCCCTTTTCAACCGTCTTGCGGGACGGATGATTTCCATTGTTCACGATCAGCCGGGCGTCACACGCGACCGGATTGCGTCCGTTTGCCGGCTGGGCTCGGCCCCGTTTGAGATCGTGGATACCGGAGGAATCGGCAGTGAGCCGGATCCGGATTTTGCAGAATCGACCCGGGAGGGGGCCTTTATTGCCATGGAGTCTGCGGACGTGATTCTATTCGTCACCGATGCCATAGATGGCATCACCCCGCTGGATGCGGAACTGGCGTCCTTGATCCGCTCCTCCGCGCGGCCAGTGATCCTTGTCGTGAACAAGGTGGATGTGGAAGCGCACGAGGGGCGGGCGGATGAGTTTGCGCGTCTGGGGTTTGCGCACACCCTCACGGTGAGTGCTGCGCATGGTCGCGGGATTGGCGATCTGGTGGAGTCGGTCGAGGCCTTGCTCCCGGAACCACCGGAGCCCTCCTCCGACCCGGTTGCGCGCGCACCCAAACTGGCGATTGTGGGACGTCCCAATGTGGGCAAGTCTTCGCTCGTGAACGCGATTCTGGAAGATAAGCGCACCACCGTGAGCGAGATCCCCGGGACAACCCGCGACGCGATCGACATCGCCACCGTGCGCGAGGGACGTCCCTATATCCTCTGTGATACGGCGGGGATTCGTCACCGCTCGAAGCACAACACCTCGGTCGAGGTTTTCAGCGTGATGCGGTCGGAAAAAACCATCCAGCGGGCCGATCTGAATGTGCTCGTGATTGATGCCACATCCGGCGTGACCGGGCAGGACAAAAAAATTGCGGGTTTGATCCAGGATGCGAAGAAGCCGGCCGTGATTGTGCTCAACAAGTGGGATCTTGTGGAGGGCGGGGAGGATCGAGCGGTGCTACAGGAGCATGTCGAGCGGGTTCACCGGGATTTGTTTTTTCTGGACTACGCGCCTGTGGTGGTTCTTTCGGCCAAGACCGGTGACAATGTGCGGCGGCTGTTCACGATGGTCGAGAAAGTGCGCGAGCATTCGACCCGGCGGGCGGGCACGGGCGAGTTGAACCGGGTGGTGCGGGCCGCGATTGAGCGTCAGGCACCCGCCACGAAAGGCAACCGCCGGTTCAAAGTGCTCTACATCACGCAGGTGAACGATACGGGATCCGCCGCGATCAAGGCACCGCAGTTCATCCTTTTTGTGAACGATCCCCGCCTGCTCCAAGACAGCTACGTGAACTACCTCTGCGCTCGGATTCGGGACAAATGGGAGTATCCCGGGCTTCCGATTCTGCTGCGGTTGCGTGGACGTGAGGGACGGACTGCCGAGGCCCGTGAAAAGTAAATCTTCTGATTGTCGGGCTTGATGAATGGGAATCCAGACGATAAGATATCAGCTCTTATGTCAGTAAAGACCGAGAAAGACCTCCCTGAACAATACCGTGCGGCTTGGCTCAAGGCAATGAGTGCCATGCAGCTTCGCAACTTCGGATACGCAATCCAGTTGCTCCAGCCGATTTTGAAGGCAGAACCCGAGTTTCTGACGGGACGCCAACTGGCGCGCCGGGCCGCCGTTGCCAAGACCGGCGGAAAAAAGGGCATGCTGAGCGGGTTCTCGAGCGCATCCTTCAGCACCATGAAAGTTCAGGGACTGATCAAAAAAGATCCCTTGGCCGCGATGGATGCGGCGGAAAAAATCTTGGAAGGGGATCCTTACAACCCGCAGGTGAACCAGCTCCTTCGTGAGGCGGCGGTGGCGGCGAATCTTCCGGAAGTTGCGGCCTTTGCGCTGGAGACCATCGTCGAGGGCAACCCCCGCGACACAAAGATCCTTCACGAACTTGCGAAGCTGCACATGCAGCAGGGGAACCCGGAGAAAGCGATCGCCGTTTATACGAAAATCAACGACATCATACCCAACGACCTCGGGGCCATCAAGGGTGGGAAGGATGCCTCCGCAGCCGCCTCGATGCAGAGGGGGGGATGGGAACGCGAGGATTCCACCTACCGCGATCTCATGAAGGATTCGGAACAAGCGATCTCGCTCGAACAGCAATCGCGCGTGGTCCGAAGCGATGAAATGATTGACCAGTTGCTCGAAGGGCTTCATGCGCGGATTGAGCGCGAACCCGACAGCGTGGACGCCTCCCGCAAAATTGCGGAGCTTTACGAGCAGAAGGAAGACTACGAAAACGCGACAAACTGGTTCAATTACGCCGCGAGTCTCTCTGGCAATTCCGATCAAGCTCTCGTGCGGAAGGCGGCCGATCTGCGGCTTAAACAATTCGACAATGCCATTGAGGCACGCGAGGAATTCATTGCAGGCAGTCCTGGCACCGAGGAAGCGACCGCCTACGAAGCCGAGCTCGAAACCCTTCGCGCTCAGCGAGGAGAGCTCCTCTTGGATGAAGCCAACCGCCGCGTCGAGCGCAACCCGACCGACCTGCAATTCCGCTACGAGCTGGGCGAAATCCTGGTCCATCTCCACCGGTATCAAGAAGCCATTCCCGAGCTTCAGAAGTCGCGCATGAATCCGAATGTGCGCATTCGCTCGATGTGCCTGCTAGGCCAGTGTTTCACCGCCCGTTCGATGTATGACCTTGCGGCGAAGACTCTTTCCGATGCCGCAACGGAACTCGCCGCCATGGACGCCGTGAAGAAGGATGTCATCTACAACCTCGGCCTCGTGTATGACAAAATGGGCAACCCTGCGAAATCCATCGATTGCATGAAGCAAATCTATGAGGTGGATTATGCTTACCGCGACGTAGCCACACGGGTTGAAGGTTCGTATTAATTCCCTGTCCGGGGGCCGATGAGAAACCAGCGGTCAGGACAGTCCAGACCCCTCCAAGGCCATTGTCGGACACAAACTTTGCGCGGGTCAGCAATCCTTGTCTGACCGCGTTCCCGCGGTCAGGGCGGGGGCCTGACGTTCCAGCATTTGCTGATGCGCGGATTGGAAGGCACGCTTTTCCGCCTTGGTGGGCGGGCCGGTTTTGTGGCACAACAGGCAGATGTCCGACAACCCAAGCATCCTTGTGATCCGTGGCGGAGCGATTGGGGATTTTATCCTCACGCTTCCGGCCCTTGGGTTGTTGCGGCAGGGGTTTCCGGATTGCCGCATCGAGGTCGTCGGCTACCGGCACATCTGCGCGATTGCGGAAGGACGGTTTTATGCGGATGCCGTGCGTTCGATTGAATACGCACCCATGGCCGGATTCTTCAATCCGCGCTCGGAACTCGACGCCGAACTCTCCGCTTATTTTTCCAGCTTCGGTCAGGTGATCTCCTATCTTTTCGACCCCGACGGATTTTTCGAGGGCAACCTGCGGCGCTGCGGGGTGAAGAACCTGATTTCCGGTGACCCCAGAGTTCGCGGCGGAGGGCATGCGGTGCGGCATCTGGCCAAACCGCTGGAGCAACTCGCTCTGTTCCTGGAAGAGCCTGCTGCACGGATCTTTCCGAATTCCAGCGACATTTCGGAGGCGCAGGACGTCCTTTCCTCCTCCCGCGCACCGCTGGTGGCCGTGCATCCGGGCAGCGGATCTCCCAAAAAAAATTGGCCGACTGCCTGTTGGGCGAATCTTCTTTCCGACTGGGTGCCGCAGCATGGCACGATCCTGATTCTCAGTGGCGAAAGCGACAGCACGTGCGCCGCCGAGCTCCAGTCGGCCCTTGGCCTCCGCGCCCGGCTGCTCGAAGGCCTCCCCCTGCCGGTTCTCGGCGCGGTCCTGCAACGCTGCGGGTTTTTCCTTGGACACGATAGCGGGATTTCGCACTTAGCGGCTGCCGCCGGAGTGCCAAGCCTTCTCATTTTTGGTCCCACCGATCCAGATGTCTGGGCTCCCCCGCACGCGCATGTCGAGGTGGTCGTGGCTCCGGAAGGCCACATGGAAGAACTCTCCGTCGAGTCCGTCCGCGCACGCCTACCGCAATTCCCTCCTGCCCAACCATGAAAGAAACCATCCTTGCGGTAGATCCCTCACTTCGTGGCACGGGATTTGCCATCCTCGAACGCACCGGCAGCAAAGTCCACTGCGTCGAGTTTGGTGTCATCAAAAACTCTCCGCGACTGACCATCTCTGGCTGCCTTGTCGCCATGAATGAGCATATCGCCGAAGCCATCACCCGAGCGGCCCCGGAGGTCATGGCCAGATTATGCGTCATGTAGGTGCTAAGCTACACTACCGCCATTACGCGGGGCTCCGCGCGCGGTGCTG
>JBBQRY010000106.1:0-7107 GCA_038214335.1 Chthoniobacterales bacterium | reverse complement strand
CGATTTACTTCGTGGGCTTGGCAGGGGATAGTATTTGGCCTTCGTCGCTCACGTGGCGGAACTGGCAGACGCGTACGGCTCAGGACCGTATGGGGTAACCCTTGGAGGTTCGAATCCTCTCGTGAGCACCACTTTTCATCGCAAGCCCGTGTCTCAAAATCTGCCTCAACAGAATCCGGAGTTTGTCCGCGAAACTTTCTCCTCGATTGCCCATCGCTACGATTTCGCAAACCACCTGCTCAGTGGCGGGTTGGATTTTCTTTGGCGGGCGCGTGTTTCGCGGGTTGTGGCGGCTTCGCAGCCGCAGCGGATTCTGGATCTTGCCACCGGGAGCGGCGATCTGGCGCTGGCCTTGGCGCGGGCCTGTCCCGAGACGGAAGTGGTTGCTGCGGACTTCTGCCTTCCGATGTTGGAAAAGGCTCGGCGGAAAAACGTTCCGAACCTTGTGCAAGCGGACGGACTGGCCCTGCCATTCCGCGCTGCCTCGTTTGATGCGGTGACGGTCGCATTCGGACTTCGAAATATGGCCTCATGGGAGACGGCACTTTCCGAAATGCATCGCGTGCTGCGTCCGGGCGGAATCCTTGTCGTGCTCGATTTTTCGTTGCCGGCCCGCGGACCTCTGCGCGGGCTTTATCGGCTCTACCTCCACCATGTGCTGCCGCGCATTGCGGGGTGGACGACAGGACGTGCGGAGGCCTACGCGTATCTTGGAGAATCCATTGAGACCTTTCCGCGCGGTTCGGGTATGACGGCGCTCATGGAAAGCTGTGGTCTCATGTGCTCGAACCCCTGCCGCATGTGCCTAGGGGTGGTCACGCTCTATTCGGCCCAGAAACCCGCTCAGTCGTAAGAAACTAGCGAAGTCACGGGAACCTCTCCGAGCACCTTGCGGCCATTCAGCCCTGCGAGCTCGATCAGAAAGGCGGCTCCGACGACCTGCGCGCCAGTTTGCACGATGAGTTGGATTGCGGCCCCCGCAGTTCCGCCGGTCGCCAGAAGGTCATCGATGAGCATCACCCGTTGGCCGGGTTGAAATGCGTCGGTGTGGATCTCAATTTCCGCGCTGCCGTATTCCAGATCGTAGGACTGCGTGATCGTGTGAAACGGAAGTTTTCCTTTTTTCCGCACGGGCACGAATCCGATCCCGAGTTCATAGGCGACCGTGGCACCGAAGAGAAATCCGCGGGCATCAATGCCGGCGATGCACTCGGCTTTGGCGTCCACGCACACTTTGGCGAATTCTTCAATCGCCGCCCGGAAGGCCGTGGGGTTGGCCAGAACAGGCGCGATGTCGCGGAAGAGGATGCCGGGTTTGGGAAAATCGGGAATGTCCCGAATGGTATCGCGGAGAAGGTTGTTCATAAATTTCCAAAAGAGATATCGACCGCTCGGGCGGTCTCGACGAGCTGACAGGTGGGACTCACGCGCCGCAGCCTATGCACCGCATGGGAAAGCGGCACTTCGAGGGTCTGGTAGTTCTGGTAGCTGACCATCGTGCCAAATTTTTCTTCACGGATCAACTGAATCGCCTGCACTCCAAATCGTGTGCCAAGGATTCGGTCGAGGGTGGTGGGAGCGCCTCCGCGCTGGAGATGTCCGAGCACGCACGTGCGGACCTCCTTACGGGTGCGACGTCCGACCTCGCGCCCCACGACTTCGGCAATCCCCCCGAGCCGCTGCTCGCCGCTGGCCGTTTGGTGCCTGCGCTGCCGTCCATCCTGCGGGGTGGCACCCTCTGCCACGACAATCATGGTGCTCTTGGCACCGATCTCCTCGCGTCGCAGCACTTCGGCAGCCACGCATTCGAAGGAAAAAGGAATCTCCGGAATGAGGATCATATCCGCTCCGCCGGCCAACCCGCCATGCAGCGCAATCCATCCGGTATGCCGTCCCATCACCTCGAGCACCATCACCCGCTTGTGGCTACTGGCCGTGGTGTGCAATCGGTCGAGCGCATCCGCCACACAGGCCACGGCAGAGTCGAATCCGAATGTTCGGGCAGTGGCTTCGAGGTCGTTGTCGATGGTTTTGGGCACCCCGACAATATGGAAGCCAGCTTCGTGGAGTTGCAGAGCCGTGGAAAGCGAACCGTCGCCTCCAATCACAATCAGCGCATGAAGCCCAAGGGATTCATATTTTTTCCGCGCCTTGGCAAGAACCTCCGACGGAATCTCATAATCTCCGCCCGGTGCGCTTCGGGAAACAAAATGCCCGCGGTTCACGGTGCCAAGCATCGTCCCCCCAAGGTGCATAATGCCCGCCGTGGCCGCACGGTCCAGCCGGATGGGATCCGCCTCCGAAAGCAGCCCTTCAAAGCCATCGTGAAATCCCACCAGCTCCCAGCTCAGCTTGTCCGCAGCCCGGCAGGCTCCCCGCAACACAGCATTCAGCCCCGGACAATCGCCGCCGCTCGTGAGGATGCCAATGCGCGTTTTTTCCATGCCGATTTATCAGAGGGAATCCGACTTCGAGGTCTTCCGACCATCGGCGGCCCAGGCATCATAGAGCTTCCAACCCTGCGTATTGAGCCCGAAGCCCTCGCCAAAGCGGTCCGGAGATCGCAGCAGAACAACAATGATGCGGCGCGGAGTCACAAAAACCTTCTCGCCCTCGCGGCGTGACTCCGGCGCACGGTCCGACGAGACAATCAGGCAATCCCCGGCCCGGCGCGTGCGTCCAGTTTTCACACCGTCAATCCCATCGCGCCCGAGCAGCTCATTGGTATTCTGAATATCAAACGGGATATCCACCCCGGCGCGGAAGAGGTGGACCTGACGGGAAGCCTGAGCGACGTAAAACGGGAACCCCGCCACATCGTAGGCATATCGGGTCAGACGCGCCATGTCCTCGGCCGTGGAATAGGGATACGCCTTCTGCTCGCCGCCATCGAAACCCGAAGGATTCAGAAACCGCGTGCGGGTCATGCCCAGCGAACGAGCCAAGGCATTCAGGTGCGAGACAAAATTTCCCACGGCGTCGAGTCCCGAAGCATTCGGGAGCCGCTCGCCCACATTCTCGGCCAAGGCGGTTGCCGCGACATTGTCCGATGCCAGCAGCGCACAATAAATCAAATCTCGCAAACTGAGTTCATCCCCATATTGCAGTCCCAGCGGATTCGTGCCACCGACGCGCAAAGCGGAAGCGGAGATCGGCACGCGCATCGAGAGATCCGTCTGCCGCAGCTTCGCCCAATCCAGCACCACGACCGATGTGGCGACCTTCGTGAGACTGGCCACCGGCAATTTTTCGCGACTCTGCTTGGAGCTCAGAATATGCCCCGTCTGCGCATCCACAATAATGAAGCTCTCGGCACCGATCACCGGAGAAACCACGGCAAGCGTAACCAATGTGACGAGTGAAAAGCGTTTGATAAATCCCATAACAAGAAGTTTCGGACACTATCGACTGACGGCGAGAGTTCAAATTCTTTCTGTTTGCCATCGGCGATGCGCCCGAGATGGTGATGCCAACCAACGGTATTGACCATTTTTATACATGTGGCAAATTGCACCATGATCAAGACGCAAATCCACCTTCCCGATCAACTCTACCATCAAGCCAAAGCTATCGCTGCGCAGCGCGAGTGGTCCTTGGCTGAAGTGGTGCGCCGGGGCATCGAATACATGACAGTGGTGTATCCAGTGATGGAAGCGGCCTCCGAGTGGAAAATGCCTGTCCTCAAGTCCGAGGCGTTTGCCCCGGATTTTGATCAACTGGATTTCAAGGCCATCGTCGCGGGGGAAGAATTGAGGGCGCAGCCATGATCGTCGGCATTGATACCAATATTTTGCTTTATGCGCTGAATCCCTCGTCAAAATGGCATCTGGAAGCGGTGAATTTTTTGAAACTGCATTTTGGATCGTCTTCCATACGGGTCGCCATGACAGATTACGTCTTGATGGAGCTGTATGTGCTGCTCCGAAATCCCGCAGTGATGGCCCAGCCGTTATCGGCAAAGATGGCCCGGGATTTGGTGGTGTCGTATTGGAAAATTCCCAATGTGATGCGGTTGGAAAACGCACCAATCATGGACCAAGTCTGGGTCATGGCAGGAAACCGCGAATTTCCTCGGCGGCAAGTTTTTGATGCACGTCTCGGCCTCACCCTGCGGTATGGTGGAGTGACTCACTTTGCCACTTCAAACGTGAAGGATTTCAGGGGACTGGGGTTTGAAAAAGTTTGGAATCCACTGTCGGCATGATGGCGATTTTTGTTTCAAACTCTTTTCATTTTCCTCTTGATTTCACTGGAAATTCCGCTGCCCGAGAGCTATACTGTCAACTATGTCCTCCCCACAATACTCCCTGGTCCAGAAATTCATTGATAAGTTCAGCAACTCGCGGGATTTCACGATTTCGCTTCTCCTGCACGCGATCCTCGTCACGGTCTTTGGAACGACCGTGCTTTTCCAAGCCGTGAAGGAGCCGGCGGATTTTGAAGGCGACCTCCCGGGGCCCGCAGAGCTTCAGGTCGCCACACCGCCCCTTCCTGATAATCCGCCAATGCCCGCGAATCCGAACATGGTAGTCCCCGATTCGTCCACACAGCTCACTACCATCACGACCGTCGCCCCGCCTTCCGTGGACTTTGCCAAGGCACCAATGACCATCACTCGGGTGAATCGCGTCAATCCCTCCCCAGACATTGGTGCAGCCAAGCCCACACCGATCAGCCCCGACGGACTCTCTGCCGCTCAGGCCTCGGCGATCAGGAAGTTTACGGAATCCTGGAAACCGCAAGGCCCGGGTTCCGGTCCGGGCAAGGGCAATCGCATTCAGGAGTTCGAATTCGTCGCCTACCTTGGCCAATACAGCGGGGGAGACTGGAATTCGACGGTCCAAGTATCGGACGGAAAAATCGTCAACGGGAGCCTGCCCAACCTGCTCTATTTCATGCAGAATCAGTCGAAGAACAAAATCAAGACGAACTACACGCAGGTCCAAGCCATCAAGCTCGATAGTGATGAACTTTTCTCCGCGAAGCCGCCGTTCGTGCTCCTGACCGGCACACGGGATTTTCGTCTCAGCGACACGGAAGTGGAAAACCTCCAGAAATACATTCTCCTTGGCGGTGCCATCTGGGGCGACAGCTCGGTGCCCGGACGGAACTCCCGCTTCGACATCGCGTTCCGTCGCGAAATGAAACGCGTGATCCCCGATGTCGATAAAACATGGGAGGCACTTCCTCCCGATCATCCGATTTTCCGGAACACGTATTTCACCGAGGTCAAAGAAGTTCCGCCCGGACTCAACTACTACCGCGAACCGATTTACGCCCTCAAAATCTACGGCGAAGTGGCCATCATTTATACCCCGAACGATTACGGTGATATGTGGCAGGTTGGACTCCAATCCAACGGCGAAATGGATGCGCGTCGGAATGACAAAGGACAATTTGTTGCCATCAATGACGCGATCTGGAACAACCGAGGCACCTACCTCCGTAACATCGCCAAGGACTCCCTCACCACAAGCTACAAGTTCGGCACGAATGTGGTGATCCACCTTCTCACGCGTTGGGAAGATAAAACACGCAGCGCCGCTTCGCTTTAGAATTCTTTCCGAACTCCTCGGGATTTGACTAGCAAATCCCCTGCCAAACAGCTACTCTTACAACATGGCCTCCGAACAACATCCTCTTGTCCAGAAGTTGATTGATAAATTCAGCAACTCGCGGGATTTCACGATTTCTTTTGTCCTCCACGTCATTCTCGTGGCGATCTTTGGTACGACGGTGCTCTTCCAAGCGGTGCAGGAACCGCCGGATTTTGAAGGCGAGGCCGGGGGATTTACGGCTGGCGCACAGGTCGCCACGCCTCCGCCGCCGGATACCCCGCAGGTGCCCACCACCCCAAACATGGTGGCCCCGCCGACCTCCACTCAGGTCAATACCATCACAACGATCGCCCCATCACCCATGGACTTCACGATGGCACCGATGATCATCACTCCGGTCAACCCCATCGATACCTCGACGACGATGACGGCACCGAAACCCACAGCGGTCAGCGCCGATGGATTGACCGGCGCTCAAGCTTCAGCGATCAAGGCATTTACGGGAGGATGGGGCAAGAAGGGCAGCGGATCCGGTACCGGCAACCGCACTCGGGAATTTGAATTTGTCGCCTACCTTGGCCAATACACCGGTGGCAACTGGAATTCCACGGTTCAAGTGTCGGGTGGAAAAATCATCAACGGAAGCCTGCCCAACCTGCTCTATTTTATGCAGAATCAGTCGAAAAACAAGGTCAAGACGAACTACACGAACGTCAAAGCCCTCAAGCTCGACAGCGATGAGATCTTCTCGGTGAAACCACCGTTCATATTCCTGACCGGCACAAGGGACTTTCGACTCAGCGACAAGGAAGTCGAAAACTTGCAAAAATACATTCGGCTTGGCGGTGCGATCTGGGGTGACAGCTCGGTGCCCGGACGGAACTCCCGATTCGACATTGCTTTCCGCCGTGAAATGAAGCGAGTGATCCCTGACGTGGATAAATCATGGGAACCCCTGCCCGCCGACCATCCGATTTACCGGAACACGTATTTCAGCGAGATCAAAGAAGTCCCGCCCGGACTCAACTACTACCGCGAACCGATTTACGCCCTCAAAATCTATGGCGAAGTAGCCATCATTTATACTGCGAATGACTACGGCGACATGTGGCAGATTGGCCTCCAAGCCAATGGAGAAATTGATACCCGCAAGAATGAAAAAGACCAGTTCGTAGCTATCAACAGGGTGATATGGGACAACCGTGGAACCTACCTTCGCAACATTTCTAAGGAATCCCTCAACACCACCTACAAATTCGGCACGAATGTCGTGATCCACCTTCTCACCCGTTGGGAAGACAAAACACGCACCGCCGCTTCGCTGTAGGCTACTCGTCCGAAGAACGTAGTTTCGTCAGCACGCTGAAGTCCTCCAGCGTAGTCGTGTCTCCGGTGATCGCGGATCCTTCTGCCACCTGCTTGAGCAGGCGGCGCATGATTTTTCCACTCCGGGTTTTCGGAAGCGCGTCAGTGAATCGAATTTCATCCGGCTTGGCGATGGCACCGATGGCATGGGCGACATGTTTGCGGAGGATTTCTCCCAGCTCTT
>JBBQRY010000105.1:0-7159 GCA_038214335.1 Chthoniobacterales bacterium | reverse complement strand
CGAAAAGTGCAAACAGGGAGAACAGGCGTCTCGCCTGTTTGGTGACTGGCTATTGTCTGCGGAGTCTCCACTCCCCACAGGCGGGACGCCTATGCTCCCTGACCTTCCATCGCCGATTGCACTTTTCAGAGATGCGCCCGGGTTCGGCGCGGGTGTGATTAAAACTGGGTGAGCATGGGGTATTCTCGGGTAGGGTGGGTATCTTGCCCGCCGAGCGAGGCATCTTGCCTCGCGGCCTTTTGAGTGTCACCGGTAATGTCCCGACTGCGGGAAAAGTTCGTGTCGTCGGGACGACGAAACCGGGCAAGATGCCCACCCCAATCCGAGACATTCTCCCTGTCTCGACTCTTCAATTTCTCACTTCCGATTTCCTCATTTCTTGCATGGATGGTATCATTTATGCTTTAGTCGCCGTGCTCGGATTGATCTCCGTTGGCAATCCACCAAACACACCATGCCATCCACCACACCCGTCTTATCCAAAATCCTCGGATTTTCCGTTCCCGCCGAGACAGAGAAACTCCTTGCTGCCGCCCCTTCGGTTACTGTTGCTGAAACCACTGCGGAGCTGGTCGAACTGGCGGTTCGGGATGCCGTCAACGGCTGGCACGAGGTCGCCTACGAGGTGCCCGGAAAGGGCCGCATCGTCGAGGCACGCGTAGCTCTCACCCGCAATGGCATCTGCGCGAACTACCTCGAACCCTACATGCGTCGTCGCGATCCCGATTGCATGGTCATTGGCGACGAGCGACCGACCGACAAACCGACCTATCACGCGCGATTTGGAAAATCTTTCAGTGACCTGCGCCAGACGACGTTTGAATGGCTCATGACTCAGACCTTGGCCGTGTTTCCGTTTTACGCGGGAACCGAAGGGCAGGGCACCCATGCCCTCGTCATCGCCCCTGCCAACGCCGGATTTTTTGCGCTCGGTTTAGCGATGTTGCAGGGGATCATTCCCCGCAACGAATTGCCGGAGGATTTTTCACCTCGTGCGATTATTTACGTCGCGCCGCCCTTTCGCCACACGCATTTCGATGGCAAGCAGGTCGTGGTTCACAACCGCTTGGAGGCGATGCACGAGCTCTTCAGCTACAACCTCTATCCCGGACCCAGTGCCAAAAAAGGCATCTACGGCGTGCTTCTCAATATCGGAGAGGAAGAACGCTGGATCACGATGCACTGCTCGACCGTCCAGGTCGTGACCCCCTACGATAACCGGATCGTTATTGCCCATGAGGGTGCGAGCGGCGGCGGCAAAAGCGAAATGCTGGAATACGTTCACCGCATGTCCGACGGATCGCTTCTCCTTGGACGCAACACGATCACCGGCGACGAGCGCACGCTCACGCTTCCCCGCACCTGCGACCTGCGTCCCGTGACCGACGACATGGCGCTCTGCCATCCTTCCCTCGAAAAAGGCCGTGGCAAACTCTCGCTCATGGATGCCGAACAGGCCTGGTTCGTGCGCATCAACCACATCACCGAATACGGCATCGATCCGCATTTGGAAAAGCTCACGATCCATCCGCCAGAGCCTCTTCTTTTTCTAAACGTTCAGGGCGAGCCAGGTGCGACGACTCTCATCTGGGACCACATCGAAGATGAGCCAGGCGTTCCGTGTCCGAATCCCCGCGTGATCATTCCGCGAAAAATCGTTCCCCACGTGACCAAAGGGGCCGTCGATGTCGATATCCGCAGCATGGGCGTGCGCACCCCACCCTGCAGTGCCGACCATCCCAGCTACGGGATCATTGGCATGTTCCACCTGCTTCCTCCGGCCCTCGCATGGCTCTGGCGCTTGGTCGCCCCACGCGGCCACGCGAATCCGTCGATTGTGGATTCCGGCGGCATGTCCTCCGAGGGAGTTGGCTCGTATTGGCCGTTTGCGACCGGACGGCGCGTGGACCATGCGAACCTCCTGCTCACCCAGATCATCGAGACGCCGAAAGTTCGCTACATCCTCACTCCCAACCAGCACATCGGGGTCTGGGAAGTCGGCTTCATGCCCCAATGGATCACCCGCGAATACCTCGCCCGCCGCGGCGGAGCACGCTTCAACTCCCGCCAGATGCACGCCTCGCGGTGTCCGCTGCTCGGCTTTACTCCCGGCAAAATTGTCGTCGAAGGCCGCACCCTCGGGGTCTGGTTCTTTGAAGTCGATCAGCAGCCAGAGGTGGGTGCTGAGGCCTACGATCGCGGCGCAGAAATCCTGACCACGTTCTTCCACAGCGAACTCGCCCAATTCCTCGAAGCGGACCTCCTGCCGCTTGGCCGCCAAATCATCGAATGCTGCCTCCGTGGCGGAAAACTCCCTGATTACGAGGCCCTGCTCGATATCCCGACCCTTGATGAGGACAACGACTAGCATCATATTTGCCCAAGGTCGTTTGGACCCTGCAACTTTGAGCGTGACAATGTTTGCACCGGAACGCTTTTCTCTACCGGAATGAGTCTTCTTTCCAACAAAACGGGCGTCGTCTTCGGCGTTGCAAACAAACGCAGCATTGCATGGGCGATTGCCAAAGCATGGCATCAGGCAGGTGCGAAACTGATCTTCAACTACCAAGGCGAACGCCTCAAAGAAAACGTCGAGGAACTCGTCGCGGAGTTCGGTGCCGATACCGAGATCTACCCCTGCGACGTGTCGAAGGATGACGAAATCTCCGCCTTCTTCCAAAATGTCGCGAAGGGAAATCCCAAGCTCGACCTCCTGCTCCACTCGGTGGCCTTCGCTCCGAAGGATGCCCTCGAAGGTCACTTCCTCGACACCTCCCGCGAGGCCTTCCGCATCGCGCACGATATCAGCGCGTATTCTCTGGTGGCCCTCGCCCGCGAAGCCGCCCCGCTCATGACCGATGGCGGCAGCATCCTGGCCATGAGCTACTACGGCTCCGTGAAGGTCGTTCCGCACTACAACGTGATGGGCGTCGCCAAAGCCTCCCTCGAAGCCTCGACCCGCTACCTCGCCTACGACCTCGGCAGCCGCAACATCCGCGTCAACTGCATCAGCGCTGGCCCCATGCAAACCCTCGCCGCACGCGGGATTTCCGGATTCTCCAACATGGTCAAGCACTACGAAGCCCACGCCCCTCTTCAACGGAGCTGCACCGCCGAAGAACTCGGCCACACCGGCGCTTTCCTCGCCAGCAACGGAGCCTCCGGCATCACCGGCCAAGTCCTCTACGTCGATGGCGGATACGAAATCATGGGAATGTAAATCCAAACGAAGGGGATTTGTTCTTGCCTTTAAAGCCATGACATGCGACACAAATCCCTCTCCTCACGGGGTTGTAGCTCAGTTGGTAGAGCACCGCGTTCGCAATGCGGGGGTCAGGGGTTCGAATCCCCTCAGCTCCAGTCTTTGGTTCTCTTTCCTGAAAACTGAAAACTGAATCACTGAAAACTCCCTCCCTCTTCCCCCCTTAAAACCTCATTCTTAGGACTTTAAACTCACTTCTTCTTCTTCCCCGGCTTTGGCGTCGCCTTGGGTTCGAGGATGGGTTTGATGGGGTCGGTGGCGCGCATGGCCCGGGGGAGCGGCGGCTGGAGATTTCCGGGCGCATTGAGTTTTTTGAACCGCTTAGATTGTGAGCGGGTGAGGGGATCCGCGAAGGTTTCTTCGTATTGAGTATCGAGCGAGAGAGCCTGATCGTATTGGGCCAGCGCCGCGATGTAATCGTAGCGGGCCTGTAGGACAAATGTCTGGGATTGCAGCAAGGAGACCTGAGCATTCAACACATCCAACTGGGTGCCAGCACCGGCATCCAGCCGTTCTTGGGCCAGTCGCAGAGCCTCCATCCCCTGCACCACACTGGCTTCTTGGCTGTCGATGGTCTCTTTGGCCTGCTGGAGATTCGAGATCGCCTGCTGCACATCGAGCAGAATCTGACGCACCGAATTATCGTAGTTGATGCTGGCCTGCTGAAGTTGCGCCTTGGCCTGCTGCACGCGGCCCGCTGTGGCGAATCCGTCCCAGATCGCCCATGTGCCTGTTGCCCCGAAAAACCAGTCGTTCACGGAGTCGCTCAAATTCGTCGAGGCGAGATCGTTCGTGAATTGGCGTCCGGCTGTCGCGCTGATCTGCGGCAGGTAGCCTGCAAATTGGGCGTTCACATTAGCCGCCTGCGAGAGGATGAGCTGGCGCTGGGCTTTGAGCGAAGGATTCCGCGCCACGGCGACCTTGATCGATTGGTCGGTGTCGATTTTGCGGGGAAAAAAGCCGAGCTGACCCACGATATTGAAAGGCACCTCGCTCGGGCGTCCGCGCGGATAATCCATGCCGAGCAGCTTCACCAGCGTGTAGAGAGAAATCCGGTAGGCGTTCTGCGCCTGAATGAGCGGCGGCTTGGCATTCGCAAGCGCGACCTCAGCCTGCAGCACGTTGAAACGCGGCACCGTTCCCGCCTCATACCGGTTCTGCTGATCCTTGAGCTGCTGCTGGAGCAGGGTGACGGATTGTTCCTGCGCGACGATGAGCGCGCGGTTGAGCACGACTTGGAAGAAGCTCGTCTTCACTTGCGCGATGATCGAGTCGATGGTGGCACGCAACGCAAAGAACGCGCTGTTCTCGCCCGCAATCGCGGACCGAATCCCCGAGACCACCGCCCCACCATCATAGATGAGCTGCGAGGCCGTGAACTGAATCGACCACGTCTTGTTCTGCATATCCGCGGATCCCGAACGAAGCACAATCGGCGCTCCATTCGGATTCGGAATCGTGATCGTCGAGGCTCCACCGCGACCGTTCGACGCCAGCTCCATGCCCTGCTGGTTGTAGGACGTCCCAAGGTTCAACTGCGGAATCGCCTGCGCACGCACCGTCACAAGCTGCCCCTGCGTGAGACGAATCTGCTGCGCAGCATTCAGAATGTCCGGATTCTGACGCAGGCCAATGCGCACAGCATCCTCGAGCGTCATGTCCGGCACGGCAGGATTCCGCTGCTTCGCAATCAGCTTGTCCAAGGACTTCAGGAAATCCGCCTGGGCCATCCTTTGCTTGGTCGCCAGATCATCAGTCTTCTGCAATTCGTCGGTCTCCCCTCCGGACGCAAACGGCTCGGGCATCTGTGTTGGGGTGGGCAGCGTGAGCTGGTCGGAAAGTGCCTGCGCATCCGGCATCGGCGTGGGCATCGGAGGAATCGGCAGCGGCATGGTGCCGTCAGCAAGCGGCGTCGCCTCGGGCGTGGGCAAAGGGTTCGCTCCAGGAATCGGCATCGGAGTCGGCATCACCGGTAGCGGCAACGGCATCGTGCCGTCCGGCAACGGAGTGGGGGCCGGAGTCACGGAGGCCGCGACCAATCCCGGAGCCGGCAAGGGTCCGGCATAGAGAGGTAGCGTGGGCAGCGGAGCCGGTGTGCCCAGCGGGGACAAAGTGGGCAGCGGAGCCGGCGTCGGCAGCGTGCTCTGCGCCGTCACCGAAAGGAGCGAGAAAATTCCGGCGGCAAGAAAAAGACCAAACGATTTCATTGTGGATGCTGGCATGAGATGTGAGCGTGGATTTTTTCGTAAATGTGAAGCCATGATTTTTGTTCCTGGGGTTCAAGAATTCCGGCGACGCTGGAAAGCTTCGTGATGATATCCTGCCGAATCCTCCCGACAAGCTCATTGCCCTTGGGCGTGATCCGCACCATCACCTTCCGCCGATCATCGCTGGCATGGCTGCGCTGGAGATAACCCAGATTCTCCAGCCGGTCCACCAGCCCGGTCGCCGCCGCTGTCGTGTGCGTCATCTTCTCCGCAATCTCGGACATCGATAAGGCCTCGCCCGCTGACACGTGGCCCAGCAAAAAATACTGCGCGAAGGATACCTGGCCGCGCGCCAGCTCCTCGGAAAGGTGCTGCACGAAACACCGCTGCATCATCATGATGATGTCCGCCAAGCGCTCGATTTCCTTCCGCTCCAGTCCCATGGATTCCTTCTTCATTTAGTTAATGGGATTAACTATCAATTGCCGTAAACCAATTGTCAACCGAACACTGAACCACTGAAAACTTTTTCCCGCTTGCCGTTGACGTGACGGGCCGAGTCAGGTTTGATGGACGGTTCAAATGATGTCCAAGAACGAGTCAGCGCAGCGCATGGAAAAAATTGTGAGCCTTTGCAAGAGGCGGGGATTTATTTTTCAGTCCTCCGAGATCTACGGTGGCCTGAACGGCTTCTGGGACTACGGTCCGCTGGGGGTTGAACTGAAGCGGAATCTGAAGGATTTCTGGTGGAAGCGCAACGTGCGCGAGCGGGACGATATGGAGGGGATGGATGGATCGATCGTCATGAACCGTGCGGTTTGGAAGGCCAGCGGCCACGAGGAGACGTTCTCGGATCCGATGTGCGATTGCCGGATTTGCAAGTCGCGCCACCGGGCGGACCAAGTCGGAGAGAAGGATGGCACGAAGTTCTGTCCCCATTGCGGCAGCCGGGATCTCACCGAACCACGCGCTTTCAACCTGATGTTCAAGAGCTACGCAGGTCCTGTGGAGAGCGAGGATAACATGGTTTACCTGCGTCCGGAAACCGCCCAGGCCATGTTTGTGCAGTTCCGCAACGTGCTCGACACCACCCGCCAGCGTCTCCCCTTTGGCATCGCTCAGATTGGCAAGGCGTTCCGCAACGAAATCAATCCCCGCAATTACACGTTCCGGTCCCGCGAGTTTGAGCAGATGGAAATCGAGTATTTCTGCCGTCCGGAGGATGGGCTCAAACTCACCGACTACTGGCTCGAAGAACGCCTCAAATTTTATGAGGATATCGGAATCCCGCGCGATAAAATCCACATTGTCGATATTCCCGATGGCGAACGTGCGTTTTATTCCAAAAAAACCTACGATTTGGAATATGAATTTCCGTTCGGAGTCAGCGAACTCGAAGGCATTGCCTACCGCACGGACTACGACCTCTCCAAACACATCGAGCACAGTGGCAAGCCGCTGGATTACTACGACGAGGCAACCAAGGAACGCTTTGTGCCCCATGTCGTCGAACCCAGCGCCGGGACCGACCGCACCGCCCTCGCCCTCATCTGCGAAGCCTTCGATGAAGAGACCGTCACCGATGACAAAGGAAAATCCGAGACCCGCACGGTCCTTCGCTTCCACCCCCGCATGGCCCCGATCAAATGCGGCATCTTTCCGCTCCTCAAAAACAAACCAGCCCTCGTTG
>JBBQRY010000104.1:0-7204 GCA_038214335.1 Chthoniobacterales bacterium | reverse complement strand
CCTTGTCGGCGGACCCGATGTTGATGAGCTTGATGAAGAGGGTCTTGCCTTCTTCGATATCGATGGTGATTTCCTCCCCGGGCTTGAGCCCGTAAAAGAATGCGGGAGTCGGCAGCACGCTCACATCGCCGAATTCTCGTTGGAATCTTGCAAAATCCGCAAAGACATCCGGATACATGAGATGGCTGAAAAGCTCATCGTCATCCGGTTTGTGTTTGAGTTTGGTCGTGAGTTCCTCGCGCACTTCGGTGAGATCGATCTTAGGAGCTTTGGCGGATTTTGGTTTCGCCTTGCCGAGAACGACTTCCACGACATCTTTCGGCCAACCGCCCATGGGATTGCCGAGGCCGCCGGCAAGCATGTCTTTGACAGATTCCGGGAAGGGCATGCCGGCGTCGAGGTTGACGACATCTGCCGGGCGGATTCCGCGGGTGAAGAGGAAGAGTGCCATATCGCCGACGACTTTGCTCGAAGGGGTAACCTTTACGATGTCGCCGAAGAGCTTGTTGACTTCCGCGTAGCAGCGGGCGATTTCCGGCCACCGGTGGGCGAGGCCCATGCTGGCGGCCTGCTCCTTGAGGTTGGTGAACTGTCCGCCGGGCATCTCATGAAGATAGACCTCGGCGCTGCCGGTGCGCGGGGAGGTGTCGAAGGGCAAATAAAACGCCCGCACCTGTTCCCAATAATCCGCAAATTCGTTGAGGGCCGCGAGGTCGAGTCCGCTCGCGCGCGGGGTATTCTCTAGCGCCGCGACGAGGCTGTTGAGGTTCGGCTGGGAAGTGGAGCCGGACATCGAAGAGATCGCCGCATCCACAACATCCGCGCCGGATTCCGCCGCCATGAGCACCGAAGCGGCATTCACTCCGCTGGTGTCGTGGGTATGGAAATGCACGGGCATGGAAACTTCCGAACGCAGCGCCTTGATCAGTGCCCGGGCTGCAAACGGACGACAGAGCCCGGCCATATCCTTCACGGCCAAGATGTGGGCACCCATTTTTTCGAGTTCCTTCGCAAGCTCGATGTAATATTTCAGCGAGTATTTTGTGCGGTACGGATCCAGGATGTCGCCCGTGTAGCAAAGGGTGCCCTCGCAGACGGCACTGGTCCCGCGCACGGCATCCATGGCCGCCCGCATGTTCGGAAGGTCGTTGAGGGAGTCAAAAATCCGGAAAATATCCATGCCGGCATCCGCCGAATGCCGCACAAACCCCTTCACGACATTGGCCGGGTAATTTGAGTATCCGACCGCATTCGACCCGCGCAGCAACATTTGGAAACAGATATTGGGCACCCGCTCGCGAAGCGCACGCAGACGCTCCCACGGATCCTCATGAAGGAACCGCATCGAGGCGTCAAAGGTCGCACCTCCCCACATTTCCAAGCTGAACAGACCCGGCGTGCGGTGCGCGACAGCATCCGCCACCGCCAGCATATCGTAAGTTCTCACGCGCGTGGCGAGCAAGGATTGGTGTGCATCCCGAAATGTCGTGTCCGTAAATAGCACCCGCTTCTGCGAACGCGTCCACTCTGCAAACTTCTCCGCGCCCAACTTTTGCAGAAGCTGACGGGTTCCCTCTTCCGGCTCGGTCTGGCGGTTGTAATTCGGACGCCGTGCCGGTGCCAGAGGAGCCTCGATTTTGTGGCCTTTGGCTTGGGGGTTGCCATTGACGATGATGCCCGAAAGAAATGTGAGCAGCTTCGTCGCACGGTCTTTGCGCGGTTTGAAATCGAAGAGCGCGGGCGTCGTGTCGATGAGCGTGGTCGTCGCGTTTCCGCTTGAAAACGTGTCGTGGTTGATCACGTTTTCCAGGAAGGGAATATTTGTCTTCACTCCACGAATCCGGAACTCGCGCAGCGCGCGATACATCCGCTGGAGCGCCATCGGGAACGTCTGCCCCGAGGCCGTGATCTTCACCAGCAGCGAATCGTAGAAGGGCGTGATCACGCTGCCGGTCGTGCCCATGCCGGAGTCCAGACGAATGCCAAATCCCGCCGAGCTGCGGTAGGTGATGAGCTTGCCGTAGTTGGGCATGAATTTGTTGGCGGGGTCTTCGGTCGTGACCCGGCACTGCACCGCAAACCCATTGCGCGGAATGGCATCCTGCTGCGGAAGCGCGAGTTCCTCGCCGTGAAGCGAAGCGCCGGAGGCCACAAGGATCTGGGAACGCACGAGGTCAATCCCCGTGATCTGCTCCGTGACCGTGTGCTCGACCTGAATGCGAGGGTTCATTTCAATAAAGAACCACTCCTCGCGATCCACATCGTAAAGGAATTCAATCGTCCCCGCGTTGTTGTATCCAATCCCGTTGGCGATCCGCACGGCGGCTTCGCAAAGCTCCATGCGCACCGTGTCGCGCAGACCAATCGAAGGCGCCACCTCAACGACCTTCTGATGCCGCCGCTGGACCGAGCAATCGCGCTCATGGAGGTGCAGGACATTTCCGTGGTTGTCGCCAAGAATCTGAACCTCAATGTGCTTGGCATGAGGAATGTATTTTTCCAAAAAGACCGCTGGATTCCCAAACGCACGTCCGGCCTCGCCCTGGGCTTCATCCAACAAAGACGTCAGCTCCGCCTCCTTCAAAACAACCCGCATCCCGCGTCCGCCGCCCCCAAAGGCCGCTTTGATGATGAGCGGGAAACCCATAGATTTGGCAATGCGCAGAGCCTCGGCGCGGTCGGTGACGGGATTCTCGGTGCCAGGAAGCGTCGGCACATCGAGCTTTTGAGCCAGCGCACGGGCTTCCGTCTTGTCGCCCATTTCGGCCAGCAACTCGGAGCGGGGTCCGACGAAGGTAATGCCCGACTCCTCGCAGGCCCGGGCCAATCCCGCATTCTCCGAGAGAAATCCGTAGCCAGGATGAATCATGTCCACCCCATGCTCCTTGGCAATTCCCACAATCCCTTCAATATCCAGATACGCGCCGACCGGCCCCTTGCCCGCGCCCACCATGTAGGCTTCGTCCGCCTTGAAGCGGTGCATCGAAAGCCGATCCTCCTGCGCATAAACCGCCACCGTCCGCATCCCAAGCTCCGTCGCCGCCCGGAATACCCGAATGGCAATCTCACTGCGGTTGGCGACAAGGATTTTTTTTCCGGCCACCGAAGTGGCAAGAGCGGAGGGCTTGGAAGATTTCATACGATAAATAAGTTTCGGGGTTCTTACTCCAAGAACCCAGCTCTGGCAACCGCGATCACCGTGAAACTGACCGGGCCTTCACCAGCGCTGATGCTTTAGCTGCCTTTTCCGGAGAGCGTCACGCCAATCGCTGCAAAAAGATTTCCGCGAAAACCTCGACATCGCTTTGGCGTCTCAACCGTTCCAGATCAAATATCATAGGTAATCCGCAGAGGTGTCCCGCTCTCGACGGCCTTGACGGTGTATTGCCCATTTGGCGAGTCTGCGTTATTCAATTCCTGGGTCCGCGGTGCCATCGGGGTTATTTCTCCACGAACAGATATGCCGGAGCAAATCACTGCCGCAAACACGAGGAGCTTTCTGATGGGTGGATTCATGGGATTCCTGACCTCATTTTCCAAACATGAGGTGCCTTATCTCTTATTCAATGAAAAATCGATCCTTTCTGTCCGGCATTTTGTCCGGTTTTAGGGAGTGGCCCGGCTTGCAAGAAATGAGCGCACACCTGTGACGACAAGCATCACACCTGCAAGTATTGACCCAATCAAAAAGGAATCAACAACGCGCATGAGGATCGTGCGTGGATCACTGCCGCCCGAATATCCTGAACTGCCAAATGTCAGTGTAAGCCACACGAGCCATGCAGTCGGCGCAAGAAATGGAACCATGGCAAGCACTGTGAGGAGCCATGTCACAAATGGTTCACGAACCAGACGTGGAAGAGTGATGATCAAGCCAGCCCAAATAGCGGCAAATATCAGAAAGGAGAGCAGTCCCGGCGGATGATCTGGACTCAAAATCATAGGAGGAGCACTTTGATTTCTCGGGATGCCTTCAGGACATAATTTTCATCGTCCGCGCCCCAGCAAGCGGATGCAAACACAAGAGCAAATAGCAAAGGCGATCTTAAAATTCTCATGGCTCACTGGCAATTCAGTTGAATGTATCCCAGTAATCTGCGCGAAGGAAGCCAATTGAACGTGATGAAAATTGCCGAAATATTGAGCCGGAAAATGGGCGACTGAATCACCCGATCAAGCGGTGATGCAGCCACCGAAGGCAGTCCTGCTGCCATGTCATTCCGTCCTTCATGCCGAGTCCGTGACCGCCATCCTGGTAGATATGACATTCAAATGGCACCGCATGGTGGCGGAGAGCTTGAACGAAGAGCAGAGTGTTGTCCACGGGCACAGCGGGATCCTCCCATGTGTGCCAGACGAAGCACGGCGGGGTGCTTTCGCAGACATGATCTTCGGCAGAGAGCTCATCCATCAAAGCGGATGTCGGATCGGGGCCCAGCAGGTTGCTTCTCGATCCGCCATGCGTCCCGGTTTTCATGGTGACAACCGGATAGCACAAAATGCCCAGGTCGGGACGCGAGGACTGCCGCTCAATGGGGTCGGATGCTGTCGGATTTCCGCCATCCCATTTGGTGAGGAGCGTGGCCGCAAGATGGCCTCCGGCGGAAGAGCCGATGATCACGATTTTGTTCGGAGCAAACCCATCCTGCTCCGCCCGCGAGCGCACGATGCGCAGGGCGCGCGCGGCATCGGCGAGCATGGCCGGATGCCGATACCCGTT
Source organism: Chthoniobacterales bacterium (assembly GCA_038214335.1). Classification (GTDB taxonomy): domain Bacteria; phylum Verrucomicrobiota; class Verrucomicrobiia; order Chthoniobacterales; family Terrimicrobiaceae; genus QYQL01. The sequence continues at coordinate 2,484 of JBBQRY010000104.1, read as the reverse complement.
GCTGCCAAGGCGGTAGTTCAGCACGAACGCCTTGAACCCCTGGAGTTGAAAAACCCCGGCGAATCCTTCACCTTCCTGAGCAGAGAGCCCTCCGTAGCCGCCTCCTGGAAGGATCAAAACCGCAGAATCGGAAAACGTGGTGCCAAATGGCTCGTAAATGTCGAGCGTCGGAATGTCTGATGGTGATGTGCCGGTGGAGAATGGTGCCGCACCGGGCCAGAGCGGGATAGATGTCATAAGAATGGGATGCCGTTGAAATTTCGAGTTGTGCCGGAAATGAAGGATGCTGAGAAGGATTTCTTTCGCACTAGATTGGTCCGGGGGATTGGAGAGTTTCGAGGATTTCTTGGCTCGTGGCGATTCAGGCGGGGGAGCGTTTGCCAAATTGGGCGACGAGGGCGGCGGAGTTCGGGCCGATGGTGGGAGGAGGTTTTGTGCCGTAGAAACGGTGTCCCGCCGCTTGGATTCATCGAAAGCAGGCGGGATGGGATCACCCTGCTCCGCATCCAGTGTGACATCCGCATCACCCCTCAAGGTGGCCGAGGCGGCCACCCTCCGGCCTCGCGTTGCTCGGGAAAATCCCTCTCTGCTTCTTTCTATCCGCTTTCCTTGTATCATCGTCTCCATTTTCCTTTTTAGGATCATTTTCCCTTGGCGGGGATGCAAGCCCTCTGGCAGTCTGCCTCCCATGCAAATCACCCGACTTTGGCTCATGTTTCCAGCCCGCCTGATCACCCGCCCGGTCTTGTGGGAGTTGGCACGAAATTTTGAAATCGTCACAAACATCCGGCAGGCCAGCGTGACCGAGGAGATTGGGCTGGTTTCGCTGGAGCTCGATGGGGAACGCGAGGAAATCAAAAAAGCCATCGCATGGCTGGAAGATCAGGGTATCAAAGTCGAACCGGTCGAGATCAACACGATCGAAGGCTGAGCATCCGAAAAACACCATCGAAAAACACCATCCTTGCATCGGACGCGCCGCCTACTATGGTGGGAATCCGAATATGCATCCGGAGTTTCACGCTTTTCGTCCCCACAGGGGATTCCTTGGTCTCGCACGATTTCTTTTCGTGGGGGCCTTTGTTTTCTTGGCCCCCGGCGCTTTTGCGCAGGATGTCATGGATGTGACGATGCAAACAAACCTCTGGAAGATCGCGGTCTCGGGCGGGTTTGTGATGATTCCGCTGGCGGCGCTGTCGGTCTTGGCCGTGATGCTGGTGCTGGTTTATCTGGTGACGCTGCGCCGGGGAGCGGTGGCGACCGCTCGTTATATGCAGACCGCTGAAGCGCTGATCCGTAAAAAAGATTATCTGGGTCTGCTGGCGATCTCGAACCGCCACAACGAAGCAGTGGCCCGGATCATGCAGCGCATGCTCGAATTCATGACGCAGAACCCGCGGGCGACAGTGGCGGAAGCGCGGGAGATCGCGCAGGCCGAAGGGATGCGCCTCGCGGGAGCCCTCAATCAGCAGATCACGTATTTGGCGGATATCGGAACGATTGCTCCGATGCTCGGGCTGTTCGGCACGGTGCTGGGGATGATCAAATCCTTCACCGCCGTGGCAAGCGATATTGCAACATCCCGCCCGATGCTCTTGGCACACGGGGTTTCCGAGGCCCTGGTGGCCACGGCAGCCGGACTCCTTGTCGGGATCCCTGCTATGGCTGCGTATTCATTTTTCCGGGGGCGTGCGCTGGCGCGTATTTCGGATCTCGAATCGGCCACAACCCAATTGATGGCGCTGCTCGGAGTGAAGTCGGACCGCCTGTGATGAGAGCACTCATTACGGGAGCCTTGATGGCGGGAACGATTCTGCCAGCGCTGGCGCAATCGGTAGGAGGCGAACCCGAGGTCCGCCGGGCTCTTCCGGTCAATACTCCCGCTCCCATCGAAAATCCCGCATGGATGCAGGTGCTTCCAGACCGTCCGTCAGCACCGACCACGCCTCCCTCCCCCACGCCGATCCCTGTCGCCACGCCGCTCCCCGTGGCCACGCCGATCCCCGTGGCCACGCCGATCCCGATGGATCGTCCGCCATCCGCCCTGCCGACCAAACCGACCCAGCAGCCCTACCGTCCGACTCTCTCCCCAACCCCCACGCCCGAACCAGAAATCCGGCCGGATGCTGATGGGACGATCCGCATTGCGCCCTCCTCCAACCAGCAAGCGGATCATTCCAAGGCAGCTCTCGACCGGGGGAACAATTTTTACTCCCGCAAGATGTTCGATCTCGCGATTCCGGAATATGAGCTCTTTCTGATTTCCTCGAAGGAATCCGCAGGCCGGGATGCAGCGCTCTTCCGGCTGGCCGAGTGCCATCGCATCCTTGGCAACATCCCCACCGCTAGGTCGAGCTACGAAAAGCTGACCATGGATTTTGACAAGGGCGAATTCGTCGGTGCGGGTGCCTACCGGCTGGGCGAATTTCTGTTTGGCGAAAGAAATTACGAGGCCGCCAACTTACAATTTCAGACGGCCGCACG
>JBBQRY010000103.1:0-7204 GCA_038214335.1 Chthoniobacterales bacterium | reverse complement strand
CCGAGGTGCTCGCCAACTTTCCACCGCTGCTCGAAGCATCAAGCGCGCGCTGGATTTGCTCGCCAGACATGGGACCATCGATAGGCACGGAAACATTGGCGGAGGCAAAGCAGCTTCCTTCAAAATCGGGCGGCTCCTGAGACGCCTGAAATAAAACGCTGGTTGAAAGCGTGAACAGGACCGCTCCAAAGATCAGACAATCCGCGACGCTGAGGATGGTGGGGGAGGTCCACCATCTGGGCCGTGGCAGGGTGCGCATTTTCGGTGAACCAGCGGCGGGGGCGCCGAGCTTTGCAAGAAGCTGGCGGCGGCGCGGCTCGGACATCCGGCGGGCAGGCGTGGAAGGACGCGATGCCGCGCCGACGAGATTGCGAACGGCTTCGATCCTCCTCTTGAAGATCACGAGCTCCGGGTTTTCCTCCATCACGCGATCCAGTTCCGCCTTCTCAAAATCCGACGACTCGCCAAGGACGCCAGCCACGATCCGGGCTTCCAGTGCGGGATCCGTCCATGGATGCGGGATGTTGTCGTTCATAGTGTTCCCTCGATTCCTGCATGGCGCAGCGCGTCGGCGAGGCCTTTGAGCAGGTGGTGGAGTTTGTAGCCGACATTGCTGACACTGAGTCCGGTCTTGCTGCTGATCTGCTGGTATTTGAGATCGTCGTGGAATTTGAAATGCAGAAGGGCCTGATCGTCGGGGGGTAACTCGGACACAAGAAGCCGAACCATCCCCACCGCCTCGAGGCGGCCGAGTTCAACATCCGGCGGCGCATCCGTGGAGACCGACTCCGGGGCCTCGTCCATCAACTCCCTCGCGTGATCGCGCAGGTGGTTGAGCGCAAGATTTCGCACGCAGCGATACAGCCAGGCACGCGGATTTTCCACGCTATCATGGAGTTGGTGCAGCCGCAGAAAGGCATCCTGCACCAGCTCCTCGGCCACCACCCGGCGTCCGACCAGACCCACCGCAAATCCCAGGATTCCGCTTTCCTCCGCCTCAAAGATCTCCCCCAGCGACCGACCATCCCGACACGGAACAGATTCCGGCGCAGGGCCGTAGTCCGGGGAATGTGTGGTCGAGGATTCGATCATGGGTCTGGGAGAGATTCCTCTCTACCAGACCAAGACACGCGAAACGAACTTTCCTTAGAAAAAAATCCTAAAACGTGTGAATGAACAATCCGGACCGGAGTTTGGGTTCAAACCACGTGCTCTTGGGAGGCATGATCTGGCCGGCATCCGCAATATCCATCAACTGATCCACCGTGACAGGGAACATCGAAAACGCGACGGCTGCCGCGCCGGACCTCACGCGGGATTCGAGTTCTGCCGTGCCACGGATTCCGCCGATGAAGTCCACGCGTTTGCTTGTGCGCGGATCCTCAATGCCGAGCACCGGTGACAGCAGGCGATCCTGCAGCACGCTCACATCCAGCCGCGCCACCGGATCCGCAGCGGGGTCCGGCTGCCACGAAAGCCCAAACCATTTCCCGTCGAGAAACATGCTCACATGGCCGGATTCCGAAGGCGTCGCATCCGCCATCTGTGTCACCGCAAAGATCCCCCGGACCTTGGAGAGAAATTCATCCGCCGACAATCCGTTCAAGTCCGCAACCGCCCGGTTGTAAGGCAGGATGCACAATTGGTCGGCAGGAAATAAAACGCAAAGGAACCAATTGTATTCCTCCGATCCCGTGTGGTTCGGGTTGGCGAGCCGGCGCTCATGGCCCACGCGGGCGGCACTGGCGCTCCGATGATGTCCATCAGCCACATAGGCCACGGGCACTTGCGCAAACGCCTCCGCCAGCGCATCCGTCTCGGCCAGACGCCACAACACATGCCGAATACCATCCGGCGCAACAAAATCCACCTCTGGAGCCTTCGCCGCCTGCGCCGCCACCATGGCGTCGATCTCCGGCCGGCCACGGTAGGTCAGAAACACAGGCCCCGTGTTAGCGGACAGCGTGCCAATGAGCTTCGTGCGATCATCCTCTTTATCCCGGCGGGTTTTCTCATGCTTGCGAATGATGTCGTTTTCGTAGTCATCAATGTGACAAACCCCGACGACGCCTGTCTGCACCTGCCCGCCCATGTGCTGACGGTAAAGATACATCACCGGCTGGCTTTCCCTGCAAAGGATCCCCGCCCGCTCCATCTCTTTCAGCCGTGCTTTCGCCGTCGCATAGACGATGTCCGAATACGGATCGGTCTCCAGCGGCAGGTCGATCTCCGCACGATCCACATGCATCAAGCTGTGCGGATTCTCCGCCGCCATCGCCGCAGCCTCCTCGCGGTTCACCACATCATACGGCACACACGCCACTTCGGATGCCAGTTCGGGTTTCGGACTCAGTCCCTGAAATGCTCTCACTCGTAACATGCGCGCTGGTGTATCATCCCCCACCCCGCCGCGCAAGCAGACGCTCACCCCTGGCCCGGCCAAATTTCCTAGGAGCAGCCAAGCGCCTACAAAGAACGCTCTCTAACTCCCCCGAACCTGCCCACACCAGCAAAAGAAAAAAATTCTCCACTCCGCCCACAGAAATGCTTGCCGTTTTCCTCGATCCGCCTAATATGCCGTTTTCGCGGCTGGGTAGCTCAGTTGGCAGAGCAGAGGACTGAAAATCCTCGTGTCGGGGGTTCGATTCCCTCCCCAGCCATTCCCCTTTATACACAGGTAGTTCCCTCATGATAATGGTTTTAGATCAGAATGCCTCGTTTGATGCAATTTCGAATCCAACGGAATCCTCCAAGTCGAGGATTACGAACACAGGGGCTTTCGGACTCGTGCCGAAAGCGGCGACGTCACGGTGGTAATTGAGCAGAGCGGTTTGGCGTTGGGTCATGAGGGATAGACAATGTTTCCTTCTCGATTTTGAGATTTTTTAAAATCGCTTGTGACCGTCATCGAAAAATTGATCATGCCCGGGCTTACAGCGCCATGGTTAACAGGAACGTGTTCGGAAATTGTTTCATGCGGCACTTCCCGGCAGCGTCCGATTGATCTTGATCGTCCCGCCTTTGGCTCTTCCCGCTTGGTAGCTTTCGGAATTCACCCGGCTGCTGCGGCTGCGTCGCTTGCGGAGATTCCCGTATTGCTCGCCCATGTAGCGCTCGACGGCCGCGGCCGTGTCCACCATGACGATCTGATACTGGCTGCGCTCCTCGGTCGAAGCCGTTGCTTCCGCCCGCTTCTTGCCTTCGAGGATTGCCGTTTTGAGCCCGTCGTGGAGGCCCCGATGGTAGGACTTCCGGTCGGGGAAGCTGGCGCCCGACTTGAACTCGTTCCAGCACCTGGAAAACGTCTCCCGCAGAAAATGGAACCCGTGGATCGCGAACTGGACATCTTCCCAAGTCCCGATGATGTCGACAGGGGTTGCGTGGGAGTGTTTGAACAGGACGATCCGGACGCTGAAGTGGTTCTGCAGGAGCGAGAGGATCAGCATGTCGGACGGGTTGATCGTCTTCGGAAGATTGATGACCTCCTTTTTGACGGCAATGCCGGGGAGGTCTTCCGATCCGTGGGCCATTCGCAGCATGGCCGAATCGATCTTGTGCCGGGTCATCAACTCCTCGGCCTTGGCCAGCGCCGCCTCGGCCTCGTGCTCGGTGGCACCCCGTGACGCATCCGCCAGCCGGAGGAGCTTCTGGACCAGGTCAAGTATGTTGGCGGGCGCGCTCATTGTTCGTTTCCACATGAAATCGGGAAATTGCGTGCGGGCAATAGCAAACATGCCGAGAACAGCACGAGCGTCCGGAATCGAAAACCGCTTCGGATTGAAAAATGCTGCCATGAGGAAGTGTTCCGGCCTATGATCTTTCCAGTGACGTGGAGGTGAAGCCCAAGACCGACAAAAACTTCTGGCCGGTTCGGGAATACGTGGTCTGGGTTGCCAACCGTTACTGAAATTCACGGGAAATGGCGTCAACCTTCGAGAAGCTTTGCATGAGTCAATCCGTCCCGTCTGCGCCACCCTTTCCCCCTCGAAAGTCAGCTCGCAGCGAAGCCTGTCCGCCAGTTTTGTGAAAGATGAAGAATCATCGTTTCTTCATCTCGGCCATTTGCGCATTGAGTCCGTAGCTCTCGGGCACGGTGCTGGCGATTCCCCAGTTTTGCAGAGCGCGAACGGAAATCTCGGGGTGGTCGGCCGAGTGTGGCGGGGTGGAGCCCCTTCCGCGCCAGCGTTGGATCGTGTTTGGGAATTCCTCTCTCAGCATGGCGCGATCTTACGCAAACCACGCATCTCGGTGCAAGGTTGGCAGCCGGATGAAGGCTGTGACGGGACGGAGCAGGGCTTGGTCAATCTCCGCCGCCGCGCAGTTGATGGTGCAGATGATCTGGAGCGAAAGGAAGTCGCCAAGCATCCCATCAGAGAGGTTCAGAAGTGCGCTGACCTGATCTTGGTTGTCCTTGCCTCTGGTCATGATGGCAGCGTCAGCATCCTCCGCCGTCTCCCCGTAACCGATGATCCTCGACTTCTCGCCGCAGAGGAACCGGCGCTCGCCGAACTGAAAAATCACATCCTCCCAGATATCGGTGCCAGTTTTGCGAAACAAACGGCGGAACGAACGGATAAGCCCGCTGCGGTTCTCCGCGACAGCCCGATCAAAATCCCATGAACCTCCGACCCGGCACTGGTGCAGGTTGCCGTCGCCAAAATTCGTAAGGACCGGAATTGGCGGAGCATTTCGTTCTGGAACAAAGGCGTTCCCGTGCGACAGATCGCAGGTGAGTCCGACATCCTGCGGTGTGATTGGGAGTTGATTCGTCATGGCATGGAGTATCGGGGTCTCATCGTCACCCTTCCACGGATTCCATTGTCCCCAATTGCTGGCCGGACTCCGCCCGCCGCGTTTCACCCGATCCGTTCCAGATAGCCGTCCAATCGTTGGGCCCCCGGAATTCCAGGGAGATAAAATGCGGAGGCTCGGCGGGCCGGGATTGGCCCGGATTGAAACAGACGGTCTTCCCGAGGTTTTGCGCGGATCAAGCCCGGGGGTCAATTTCTGAAAATGTCACTGTGCGTTCCGGTGCGCTCCAGTCTGACGTGGCGGTGTTCCAGGGTGTAAATGAGAATCCAATCCGGTTCGAGGTGGCAGTCCCGGCTCCCCGCAAATTCCCCGCGCAATGGGTGATCCCTGTATTCCGGAGGCAGGAGCTTTTCGGCAAGCAGGAGATCAAGAACTTGCCGCAACTTGTCGAGGTCTTTTCCCCGGCGTTCCATGCGCTTGAGGTCCTTTTTAAACTGGGAACTCCTGCTGATCACAACCCGAGGTCGGCGTAGAGGTCCTTTTTGGTCTGGAAGGTTTTAAAGCGTGACCTGCGGTGGCCGGAAATCATGCGCGTCCACCGCCTGCGCTCGTTTAAAAAACAGGGCAAGGTGCTGGCAGAGGGAATCGAGTGGCGTCGCGCCAAAGCGAAAAATCTTCGGGCGCTGGATGCGGAGGCAAAGCGGATGAAACTCAAAGGCGATGCGCTCCATGCGTTTTTGTTTAAAGGGCTGGGCTTTGTGGAGGGAACGGATCCGAAGCGGTTGGATAGGCTGAGAAAGGAGTTTCCGGGAACTTCACCGCGATAGCCATCTCGCACGAGGTCAGGGATGGAATAGACTCTCTTCTGTTTCCCGGGGTTGGTTTCGAGTGCCATCGGGCTGTCTTCCTTTTTCAGGGGGACAATTCGAAACGGGATGAATGTCGGGCGGAATCAAAATGGTTTTCGAAACCAACTTCCAACCCACCGGATTATACGCTCGAAAGTGGATTCCTCAGGCATCTCGGCCTGAATCGCCTGGGCATACTTCGTGAGCCCAATGGCCGTGGAAAATCTGGGATTCTCAAAAGAGGACGTCGGGCCGGAGACGGCCAGGGCTCTCGTCAGATGGACCGGGAGTTCGAAAACGGATTCCGCCACTTCCCGGATGCCGCGCGTGAGGCTGCATCCGCCGGTCAGCATGACTCCCGCGCCGATGAGGTGCTCTGGCACCGCGCCAAACACCTGCTTTTTTACGAGTCGAAAGATTTCCTCAAGGCGAACGTGGATGACGTAATTCAACTCCTCCCGGTCAATCTTCACTCCGGAAAAGCCGGTATCGTTCTTGATTACGATTTTTTCTCCCTCCCCGGAATGTCCCAAAAGGGCCGTCCCCTCCTCGATTTTGAGTTTCTCGGCCCGGGAGGTTGGAATCCGGAAGCGGCTTGAGATGTCGCTGTTGATGTGGTCCCCGCCAACGGCGAGCACCCCGCTGCGGGGAGACCCAAGATCCAATCCCTCGCGAGGCTCCGCGCTATGCACACCGAGGTCAGCATGAAATTTCTGACGCTCCGCCCGGGCGGGTGTGTTGGCACCCGGTTGCCGTACCCTCCGCTTCGCGGCACCCGCGATATCACTCCGATTCTAACGGTTCCTGCTCTTGTCGAGGAGGGGAGAGACCAAAACAACTGCGTCGCGGCATATGCGGAGCGGGTCCGGCGGCGGACAACCTTCATTTATCAAGTTTTGCAAACCATGCGGATCCGCCATTCGGAAAAAGCTCCGCCGGTGGTGAGTGTCTGTGGTAGCATTTCTGCCATGACTTCCCTCGACCGCTTCAAGACCGCTCAAGATGAAAGCGCCTCTGGGTTTGAATCCGCCCTGGCGGAGATGCGGGCAGGAAGAAAGACAAGCCACTGGATCTGGTATATTTTTCCGCAGCTCCAAGGTCTCGGCCAATCGTCCATGGCCCAGCACTATGGGATCCACGGCCTGCGCGAGGCCTGCGAATATCTGTCGGATCCGGTGCTTGGGGAACGCCTCATCACGATCACTGGCGTGGTCGAGGAAAAGCTTTCCTGCGACACCCAATTCCACACCCTCATGGGAGGTTCGCTTGACTCCCAGAAGCTCATTTCTTCGATAACGCTTTTTCACCACGCCGCCGGGAAGCTGGATCCAGACGGGAGCGCCCCTCGGCTCGCAGACTTCGCGCAACTCTGCGAGAGCATCCTCGCGGCAGCCGAGGCTCAGGGTTTTGACCGCTGCGTTCTCACACAGAGCCGACTTCAATATGGGCGGGCATGAGCGGGATCGAAATTGCCGCCGTGGGGTTCGGTCTGGCCTGCGTTTACCTCACTATCCGCCAGAGCATTCTCTGCTGGCCCACAGGCCTCGTCCAAGTGCTGCTCTACATTGTGATTTTTTACGAGGTGAAACTCTATTCGGACATGC
>JBBQRY010000102.1:0-7230 GCA_038214335.1 Chthoniobacterales bacterium | reverse complement strand
CGCAGCCAAAGGGTCGAGAATCCTCCAAGGATCAAATTGAACCCAATGATCAGCCAAAAAATCACATCCCGCTCGCCGACTGTTTTGGTGAAGAGAAGGATAGCGCCTGCGAGCATCGCCAAGCCGCTTCGATCCGCAACCACCGCATCCCCCTCAATGGTAAAAAGCTGCTCATGCACGAACTCAATGTTCAAAGCGTCCCCCAAACGGTTGTTCGTCACCGGAGCAATCCAGGAAAACTCGTCAAGAAACCGCTTTCCAAATTGACAATACCTCATTCTTTTCCAGGAAACGTGAGGCGGACGATGATTTTTTCGAGTTCGACGAGGCAGAAGAAGATGACGCCGCCGAGGAGGAGGAGGCAGAGCCGGGTGCTCAGAGGCATGGCTTCGGAGCCGAAGAGTGCCTGCATCGGTGGGGCATAGACGAAGAACATTTGCAGGATGGCGTCGCCGAGGATCGCGATGGGGATCCACTTATTGCCGACGAGGGCTTTGAACGAGAAGCCGGATTCAAAAGCAATGCTGTTGGTGCGGGGGAATTTCTGTAGGACATCTTCCCGGTTGGGAGCCGGATTTTGCGGCGAAGGGCAGGAGGGCACCCTCGGTCGGATCGCCTGTGAGTTTCCACACGCCTGCATCCAGAAACTCGCCCAGAAGGATTTTGCCGAGATCTGCGGCGATGAGCACGTAGATGAGCGTATTGTTGATCTGCATGAGGAACCGCATGAGCGGACCTCGCTTGCCAGCAGTCGGAAGCCGGTTCGGACCGAAGGCCTTGAGGCGGGACTCCACCTCGGACTCGGCAAGTCCGGTTTCAGAATTAGAAGACCGCGACGGCAGGGTGCTTCATGGGGCTGGTTTTGACGCGATGCCTATGGGTTGGCAAGGATAATTTCAGCAGCCAACTCCTCTGCGGGATACGTCCAAATTTCCGAGAGCGTGGGATGGTAATGAGGGGTGGTGGCGAGTTCGTGGACCGTGGATCGGAACCGCATGGCCACAACGATTTCGTGGATCAGTTCGGATGCTTCTGGACCAACCAACGAGGCACCAAGGATTTCGCCCGTGGCCTCGTCCGCAAGAATTTTTACAAATCCGATGGTTTCGCCCATCACAAGGGATTTGCCATGATCGTCGAAGTCGTATTTCGCACACCGGTAGGCGCGTCCGAGGGCGGTGAGTTCGGCTTCATTCGCACCCACTGAAGCAAATCCCGGCTCGGTAAAGACTCCAAAGAGATTGAGCCGATAATCCATCTCCTCCATGGGAGCCGAAGCTTTCCCAAGGAGACGGGCCGCATTCCGGGCTGCCACTTCGCCCTGCTGGATGGCGATATGCACGACTTCCAACGGACTGCACACATCCCCCGCCGCGAAGATATGCGGAATCGAAGTCTGCTGGGTGAGCGAGACCGCAATCTGGCGTTTGTTGAGGGCCACGGGCAGACCGACCGGCAGCACCGCATGGCGTCCCAGGGCGTTGAGGATCGCGCGTCCCTCGACCGTGCAGGCATGTCCGTCGTGCTGAAACGAAATCCGACATCCAAAATCTCCGCTCTCCATGCCGGTGATCGCAGTGCCCGTAAAAATGGTCATTCCATCATGGCGTAGGCCCTTTTCCAAAGCGGCTGCGGCATCGGGATCGCTGCCACTGAGGATTTGCGCGCTGCGTTGGATGATGGTGACTTCGGTTCCAAAAGCATGGCAATACGAGGCCATTTCCAGCGCCACAGGTCCGCCGCCCAACACGAGCATGGATTCGGGCAGCGTCTCCAGATCGAGCAGGTCATCGCTCGTGAGAGCCCCGCACTTCGTCAGGCCAGGGAGATCCGGCACGGATTGCGCGGATCCCGTCGCGATGAGAAATGCCTTGGCGCGGATCTCGGATTTCGTCCCGTCTGCAGCCGTGATCCGGATTTCGTTGGGCGACAAAAATTCGGCGGTCCCGCGAACGAGGTCAAAGCGTCCGTCGGTGAGTTGTTGGCTGCGATAACCGGCAAAGTCACTGATCAGGCTGCGTTTGCGGGCAATGATTTTGGAAACATCGAACCCAAGTCCCGTGACCGAGAGTCCGAACTCTTCCGCCTGTCGGATCGCCCGATACCGCTTTGCGGACTCCAGCAGGGTCTTGCTCGGCATGCATCCGCGCAGGATGCAGAGTCCGCCCAACTCCGAAGCCCCTTCGACCACGGCGGTGCGGAGTCCGGCATCGACTGCGGTGCGCGCCCCGGCATAGCCGCCGCTGCCTCCACCAATCACCACAAAATCGAATTCTTCATTCATGCTCGAGTCCTTCTGGGCATTAGCGTGCTGCCGCCATGCGAACCGGTGAGCCATCCGCCGCTTTGAGAGAGCGCAATTTTTTGACGATGCCGGGGACGACCTCGCAGGCGCGGGCAAGGTCGCCGGAGGAGTTGTAGCGACCGAACGAGAATCGGAGGCTGGCGCGGGCGCGTTCGTTCGAGAACCCCATAGCCTTGAGCACATGCGAGGGATGGACCGATCCGCTGGTGCAGGCGGACCCCGCCGAACAGCAAATGCCTTCCTCATCCAGCAGGATCAGTGCTCCCTCGCTCTCGACACCTTCAAAGGACAAGTTGCTGGTGTTGGGAAGACGATGTTCGCGGTCGCCGTTCACGCTGCATCCCTCGATTTCTTTGAGCAGGTAATCCTCAAAAGCATTGCGCGAATCCAGCACCTGCCGACTTCCCAAGTGCTCGCCCGCCAGCGCGGCGGCCACTCCAAATCCCGCAACCGATGCCACATTCTGCGTGCCGCCACGCCGTCCATTTTCCTGACTCCCCCGCAGCAGTGGCGTAAACTTCACCCGGCGGCTCACATAGAGCCCGCCCACTCCCTTTGCGGCGTGGATTTTGTGGCCCGACATCGATAGAAAATGAATGCCCGACCCCTCGATTGACAGTGGCAATTTTCCAAACGCCTGCACGCCGTCCACATGCAGAAGAGAATTTTTGCGTTTCACGATATCCGCAATTTCATGGACGGGAAAAAGCACCCCCGTTTCGTTGTTTGCCCAAAGAAGCGTAACGAGTGCGGTATCCGAGCGGATCGACTCCTCCAACTGGGCAAGGTCCAGCAGCCCCTCGGCATCCACCGGCAGATACGTGATTTCATACCCCCTCCGCGCAAGATGCTCGCAGATTTTCAGAGTCGCCGAATGTTCAACCGCCGTCGTCACAATGTGCCGCTTATCGGGGTCCGCCGCCAAGGCCGACGCCACCGCCGTATTGATCGACTCCGTTCCACAACTGGTGAAAATGATTTCCTCCGGACGACATCCTGCCAGGGACGCCACCTTCGCACGGGCCTCCTCGATGGCCACCGCCGCCGCACGCCCAAGCCCGTAAGCACTGGAAGGATTCCCATAGCCCTCGCGCAGCAGTGGCACCATCACATCCAGAACCTCCGGTGCAAGTTCCGTCGTCGCGTTGTTGTCTAAATAAATAACCGATCTCATGAGAGCCGCCAAGCCTAGTCCACCGCCGCCAGCTTGGCAATCCGCACCTCAGCAGAAAACTGTCAGAAACCAAGAATCCGTCCGCCTTATGCGCCGACTCTTCCGCCGCCCCGGGAGTTCTCCTTGAGGCCGGACGCGTGGGGCGCGAGGTCGGTGGCGGGGACGCGCGCGACGATCTCGTTCCAGTGTTCGCCTCGCGGCAGTGCAACGTTCTTTGGTGACCCGTCTGACGTGGCAATGGGATTGACGCTGAAAATGCGCGCCTCGGAGTGCCCCCAGGTGGCCAGTGGTGTCAGACGTGTGGCGCAGACCTCCCGATTCACCGGGGCATGGATTCGGGCTTGGGCAACGTGCTTGACGCTCGCGAGGGACTCGCCTAGTTATCACAGGTTCTGATGCGATTCTGTTTTCTCACATACTCCGCTGCGCTGTGCCTTGGGCTCGCGATGCCGGTCTTCGGACAAAATCCGCGGCAGCCTGGCTCCGCACCGGTGGCGGCTCCAGCCAAGATTTCTGCCGACGATCAGGCGAATTTCGATCTTGCCAAGGAGTATGATGAATCGGGTGCCGCCCAGCAGGCGATCTCGGCCTACAAGCAATTCCTGAAAGCGGCTCCGGCCTCTCCGCTTGTCGCCCGCGCACAATACCGGATTGCCGAGCTCTACGAAGCCGCAGGCGACTACAGCAAGGCGTTCGATGCCTACCAAACGCTCATCTCGAAATACCCGGATACTCCCGAGTTTGAAAAATCCGTCACCCGCCAGGTCCTCATCGCCAATGCGTTCCTTGCCGGACGCAAACTGAAATTCTTTGGCATGGAGATTGTGCCCTCGACCGAGCGTGCGGAGCAGATGTTCACGGCGATTCTCAAGAATGCGCCGTTCAGCAAAAATGCGCCCATTGCCCAATTTAACCTCGGGCTCACCTACGAGCGCCAGGGCAAACTCAAAGAGGCTTCCTCCGCCTTCCAGGCCGTGCTCGACAAATACCCGACGAGTTCGATCGCGGATGATGCCCTCTACCAAATTGGCTATGTCTATATGCAGGTCGGCCTCACGGGAAAATCAGAAGATCTCTCGGCTCTCGTTATGGCTAAGAACACATTTGAGGATTTCCTGCTCCAGTATCCGGACAGCGAAAAAGCTGCCCAGGCGCGAGATAACCTGAAGGAAATCCAAGGTCGGGAATCCGGCGACCTCCTCACGATTGCCCAATTTTACGACCGCTACAAAAACTACCGTGCGGCAGCCATTTACTACAACGACGTGATCCGGCGTCAGCCAGGCACGAAGCAGGCCGAGGTGGCCCGCACGCGCATCGAGGTGCTGCGCAGCGATGTGGGCGATGACGCGCTGCGGACCGGACCCGAACGCGCGGAAACCGGCGAAAAAGCCGCCCAACGCCGCCGCTTGCAGGCCCAGATCGAAACCTCTGCCCTTTCGGATTTTGCCGGACCCTCGCGGAAGGATGTTGTCGCGGACGAGTTGCCGATTGTGAACCGTCCGAAACTGCGCACCGAATCCCGCGACGTGCGTCCACTGCCGGCTGTTGAACCCGCTCTCCCGACCGAATGAAGATAATTCCTGTCCTTTTGCTTGCCGTCAGCCTGCTCCTCAGCGGATGCGGCTACAACCTCGGTGAGATCCGTCCGACTCCCATGCGCTCGGTGCGCACGCTGGCCGTGCCGACCTTCAAAAACAAGACCTACGAGCCGCGCTTGGAGTCCCTTTTCGCAGACTCCCTCGTCAAGCGGCTACAGCTTGATGGAACCTACGAAATCGTTTCCGAAACCAAGGCAGACGCCATCCTTTTTGTCACGATCACCAAAGTCGAGCAACGTTCCCTGCGCTCGGTGCAGAACAACGTTCTTGCCACGAGTGAGTTTGGGCTTCGCGTCTTTGCCTCCTACGAGGTTCAGGATCGCGTGACGGGGGCCATCCTCCTCAAGAGCACGGCCCAAGGCGACGCCTCGTTTTTCAGCGGCAACGACATTCAAACCATCAAACGTCAGGCCATGTCGAACGCCGCGGCCGATCTGGCCAACAACATTATGGCCCACGTCTCCGAAGGCTGGTAGGCCACGGGTCGCCGTGCTCAGCGTCGTTCCCACCCCCATCGGCAACCGGCAGGATATCACCCTGCGGGCCTTGGAAATCTTGCGCTCTGCCGATCTCGTTGCCGCCGAGGATACCCGCCACAGCGGCATGCTCCTCCACCATCTTGGAATCAAAAAACCGTTCGTTAGCCTGCACGAACACAATGAAACTCCGCGTGCCCAGGAACTCGTCGAGCGGATGGCGGCAGGCACACACATCGCACTGATCACCGATGCCGGAATGCCCGGAATTTCGGATCCCGGCCATCGCCTCATCCGCCTCTGCATTGAGCGCGGAATCCCGCTCACTGTCCTTCCCGGTCCCTCCGCGGTTCTCACCGCATTGGTGGGGTCCGGATTTCCTGCCGACCGGTTTTATTATGGCGGATTTCTTCCCGTGAAGAGCGGACGGAGGATGTCGGAACTCACTCGTGCGGCGGAGCGTGCGGAGACGAGTATTTATTTTGAATCCCCGCACCGGATCGAGCGAACTCTCGCTGCGCTCAACGAGGTCTGTCCGGAACGAATGGTCTGCGTCGCCCGCGAACTCACCAAAACATTTGAAGAATATCAGCGAGGACTCCCCGCCCAGGTCCTCGCGCATTTCACCAAGCACCCTCCCAAAGGAGAAATCACCCTCCTCATCGCCGCCGCTTCAGACAAATCCCAGGCCCCTGCGCATCCATGACCCCACGCCTTGGGTATCCCGCGCGCCTCATCCGGCTTACCGTGGCCCTCAGCCTGATCTCCCTCCTCGCCCTAGCCGCCCTTCGCCACCCGGCCCCCAATTCCCCCTTCAGCCTTTCAAGATTTCAGCATTTCAGCGTCTCAGCATTTCAGCTTTTTCCCCGCCTGCCCTGCGGATTCCACTCCCTCACGGGCTTGCCCTGCCTGTTCTGCGGCGGAACCCGCTCGGCGGCCGCCATTGTCCATGGGGATTTTTCCAAAGCATGGTATTTGAATCCGTTTGTGTTCCCCACCCTCGCGCTCGGTTTCGCGCTGGTTGTCCTTCTCATGGTCGAAGGAATATTTGGCCGCACACTCAGACCGTGGGATGTGGAAATTCAGCGTGCCGGTCGCTGGATTCCATGGCTGCTGATTCCGCTTACCGTCGGGTGGGGAGCTCATATTTATTTTGCCCTCGCCACTCCCAAGCCCGAATTGGTCGATCTAAAAAATCCGATTGCCGCGTGGTTTTACGGGCAACTGGGGAGGCCGTTCAAATCACCCCAAGCCCCTTGAGCAGAGAGAGCATAATGGCCGCCGCCATGACCGAAGCAATCTGCCCGCCTGTGTTTGCCGCCATCGCGTGCATGAGCAGGTAGTTGTGCTTGTTCCACTTGTGTCCCTCGTTCTGAACCAGGCGCGCGGCAATCGGATAAGCCGAAATGCCAGCCGCACCGATCAGCGGATTGATTTTTCCTCCGGAGAGCAAATACCAGACCTTGCCAAGAAGGATGCCACCAATCGTGTCGATGGTGATCGCCACAAACCCCAGTCCGAAAACTAGGAGGGTCTCACGCGTGAGAAATGCGGGACCGGCCATCGTTCCGCCAATCGCCAACCCAAGGAACAATGTCGCCACATTCGCAATCTCGTTCTCAGAGGCATTCACCAAACGCGGAACGACCCCGCTCACCTTCATGAAATTGCCCA
>JBBQRY010000101.1:0-7335 GCA_038214335.1 Chthoniobacterales bacterium | reverse complement strand
AGTATCGTGCGGGATGGCTTCCAATAGCTTTTCGGGGACAAAGGAAATTTCGGGAGAGCCTGCAACATGGACAGGGAGGAGTCCTTCGGGATTGGGATTCCCGATTTGGATTGCGGTGATCAGGTGGGTGCCTGCGTTTGTTTCGGGCGTGTTCTCGGAAACGACGGAGATAAATTCCACGACGAGCGGCGGGGTGGAGAGTCCGGCTTCGTTGAGGACTTCGGACGTTGCGGGCTGGAAATTAGTGGATTCTGCTGTGGCCAATGCAGTGACCAATTTTTCGATGAGTGCGGAGGCGACGGGTTTTTCGTTCATGGCCCAGCCCTCCCCCTTTCGGCGCAGCTCGAAGGGAGATCCGTTGCGTGAGATCCGAATCTTGTCCACCAAATCGAGATTGATGCGTGCCAAGGCTCTGTCACGAATGGCCATCAGGTCGAAGCCAAGGGCTTCTCGGAGTGCGGTGGGCATTCGGACAGTGACCCCACGAGGTTCGAGCCGGGCATAGAGTCCGCCTTGGGGGGAGTCCACGCCGAGGCGAATTTCTTCGGGGGTCGTCTCGCCTTCAGCAAAAAACTGGATGGTGGCCGTGGGTTCGGCGAGTCCTGTGACACCGGGATCGGCACTGGATTCAAAGCCTTCGATGCGCAGGCGCAGGATTTTTTCGATGAGGTTTTGGACGGCGGCTGTGCCGACAGCGGCAGAGAGTGGCTTGAGCATTCGCCAGCCAGCCGGCGAGCGTTGGAGTTCCAATTCTCCACCCGGACGCTCGATCACGATGCGGTCCACGCGGTCGGGGGCCACGCGGGCAGGCATCCGGTCGCGAAAATCCTGCGGCGGGGAGAGGATCACGTTCACGAGGTCATCCGGAATGAGGTAAATATCCTGCGAATCCTCGAATCGCACATAGCACCGGGATTCGTCTGCGGCATCTTTTCCAATAAAGAGCGAGAGATCGCGGTCTCCACGGAAGTCCACTTGCACCCGGCTTTTCTTGAGTCCATAAAGCGAGAGGTCATCCCGGTCCTGAATTTCAGAATCCGAAATCCGATCAAGGATGGGTGTGCCAAGGGCGGACTCAAACACGCGTCGCACGGCATCGACGGAAGCGCGGTCCTTGGGTTCGGGTCCGATATACCATCCGTCGCTTGTGCGGCGCAGCTCGATGACTTCGTCGCCATTGGTGATTTTGATGAGGCTGATGTCATCGGGGTCGAATGCGAAGAGGGCGGAGCCGACGGGCTTGCCGCCGTGGAACTTCATGGGAATAAAAACGATCGCGCAGACGGCGGCCGCGATGGCGAGGACGAGGAGGAAGGCGGTGGCGATCCGGTTCATGCGCGACGCCTCCACCAGACGAGCACACCGAAGAGTCCTGTGAAGCCGGGGAGGAGAACCATCGTGAAGAGGGCGATCCGCCCGAGTTGTTCTTCGGTGAGGTTGAGTGCGAAGTGCGTGATGGATTTGGCGGTGACGCCGGCGAGCTTGCCGCGGTCGAGCAGGGCGTTGATGGAGGAGAGGATGAAGTCGATGCCCGGCGGGGTGATCGAGGCATCGAAGGCAAATTGCGAGCTGCCCACAACAATGAGTTTCGAGGTTTGGACTTCCAGCCGGTCATCTTCCACGCCATCGCGGTCCGCAGAGGCTGCAATCGGCAGCGGCTGACCATGGTCGATGCCGTCGTCGTAATGAACCCCCGTGGGCTGATTCAGTGCAAAATCGGTTTCTCCCCAGAAATCTTCGGCGGCATTGATGAGGGAACGGAGTCGGATGTTCTGTTTCTCTGCGAGTTTTTCATCCAGCCCAAGGGATTGCGTGGCTCCAGCAAAAAGGATGTTGGCTCCTTCCAGACGCCGGGTGAACTCGGCGGTGGGAAGCACCTCGCCGGTCACCTCCCGCAGGATGCCGGTGGCGTAGGGAAGCTTGATCGTGCGCAGCACGCGGTCATTCCGGGGAGTGATGCCAGTGGCGGCCAGGGTTGCCGCTAGACGTGGGGTGGAGGCTTCGGGATCGAGCAAGACGAGAAGCCGGCCTTTCTTGGTGAGCCATGCGGCAAGGATTGCGGCCTCACGCTCTTCGAGATCGAAGCGCGGAGCCAAGATCACGACCGCTGCGGCGTCGGCGGGAATCCGATCGCTGGAGGCCAGCGAGAGCGGGGCGACTTTGGCATTTTGTTTGTCGATGTAATCGGTGAGCACCGTGATGGGAGAGTTCTGTCCCAGAGCGGATTCGCCGTGGCCCTGCAGGAAATAGACGACCTGGGAGTCTGGCCGCAAAAGAGACATCATCGCGCTGGTGAGCACCTGCTCGCCGCGAAACGACAGCAGACGCGGGGCTTCGCCCTGGGTCGCCGGACGCATGTCGAACTCCGCCATGTCCCCAATGTTCAGAAACCGGGTGCGTCCGTCATTATCCAGAATGATCAGGCTGTCGGCATTCGTGAACTTGTATTTCCCCTGCAGGTCGCGCATGCGGGAGAGGTCGCGGGTCGGGTCAATGAATTCGATGACAATGCGTTCGCGTCCGCTGAACTGGATTTCGGCCAGCAGGCTGCGCACGTCGCCAAGGATCTGGGTGACCGGCGAGACAAAGGTCGGCGACGAAATGACCGTGATTTGAAGCGGCTTCTTGAACTCGCGAATGACCCGCCGGGTCTGGGTCGATAATGAGAATTTTTGCGAGCGCGAAAAATCTGCCCGTGAGTAATACGTGAGGCTAAAAAAGTTGACCGCCAAATAAAGAACGAGCATCGCGACAACCTGGAGCGCAATGCTGATGCGGATGCTGGTGCGCGGGATGCGGATCATGATTTCCACCTCCGGTATTTGAAGACATGAAACACGGCAAACATCACCAGCAGTGTCGAGCTGAGGTAAAAGACAACCGGGCGGGTGTCAAAGATGCCGCGTGAAAAATCCATCATGTGCTGGATGGGGGAAAGGTAATACGTGAGGTCGCGCACAAGCGGTCCCGTGCCTGGCATAAACAGGGAAAGGAGTCCGAGAAAAAACAGTGAGAGCACACCGGCAAAGGTGATGACGGCCGCAACAATTTGGTTGTCGGTGACGACCGAGGCGAGGCAGCCGATGGCGGTATAAAACATTCCGATGAGGACCAGCATGGCATAGGCACCTAGATAAGAGCCGACCGCGCCTGCCGCGCTCATGTCCGTGATCCACTGGAAGACAAAAAAGTAAAGGAGGCTGGGAAGCCAGAGGATGAGGTAGAAGGCGAGGGCACCGATGTATTTGGCGAAGACCACTTGGCCGTCCCGCACCGGAGCTGTCATCAGCGTCTCGATGGTGCCGGATTTTGCTTCTTCCGCAAACACGCGCATCGTGATGAGGGGAAACACGAGCACAAAGGAAAACCAGAAATACACGGTATTGAAAAACGCCTCGACCATCGTCGTCGAGCCTGCGGACTTGTTGAGGAGGGAGACTCCTGCGTGGAAGTTGAAGCCGCTGATGAGCAGGAAGAAAAACAGGACGATGTAGGCTAGGGGCTGGTGGAACGCACTGCCGAGCTCTCGGCCTAGAAGGGTAAGAAATTTCCTCATGGCTAGTTCTCCTCCGAATGGGTGACCTCGGCAAACACCTGTTCCAGCGAGACCGCCGAGCGACTCAATTCCCGCACCGGCCACTTCTCGGCCACCGCATGCGCGTGGAGTTCAACCCGCGGATCAGCCCCCGGCGAGGCCTTGATTGTGAACACCGACCATTCGGAAACCGCCCGCACGCTCACAGATTCCACCCCCGTCACGCGCTTCAGGGCTTGGACGGCGGCTTTGGGATCCGGAACAATCGCGTCCAGAAAGATCTGACCCGTGATGCCTAGGCGCGAGCGCAAGTTCTGGGGACTATCCAAGGCTTCGATTTTTCCTTTGTTGATGATGATGACCCGCGAGCAAAGCATTTCGACCTCCGGTAAAATGTGGGTCGAGAGCAGGATCGTGTGGTGGCGCTTGAGGTTGCGGATGAGATCGCGCACAAGGCGGATCTGGTTGGGATCAAGCCCAATGGTTGGCTCGTCGAGGATCAGCAAATCCGGTTCATGCACCATCGCATCCGCGAGACCCACCCGCTGGCGATACCCCTTCGACAGCCGGCCAATAATTTTTTTCTCCACATCTTGAAGTCCGCACAATTCCAGCACATCCCCGACGCGATCCTTCATTCGACGTCCGGGCACGCCCTTCAGCGCCGCGCGGTAGCGCAGGTATTCTTGCACGCGCATGTCTGTGTAGAGCGGCACATTCTCGGGCAGATAGCCAATGTGCTCGCGGGCACGCAGGGATTCCCGAAAAACATCGTATCCAGCGACTTCTGCACGGCCAGAAGTCGGAGGAAGAAACCCCGCCAACATCTTCATGGTCGTGCTCTTGCCCGCACCATTCGGACCCAAAAACCCCACAATTTCCCCCTTGGCAACGTGAAAATCTAATCCGTCCACGGCCTTCACCGACCCGTAGCATTTTGTGAGCTGTTCAACTTTGATCATCCAGGGAATTGCCCTTCATCGTCCTTTGTGGAAAAAGCACCAATTTGGTCCAAATTGACTCCCGGAAAGGTCCCTTTCTGACCTTCAGTGATCAGGCGGAAGGGAGGAGCTTCTTTCCTGCTTGCCCCCCCAAGAGCCGCCCGACCAGCTTCCGCCAAGAAAGCACTCAGACGTATCCCTTGGCTTTTGGCTGTTTGGCGGAGCGAGTGTCCCAACTCGTCCTCAAGTAATATCGTCGTTCTCATAGTGTTACTGTAATACCTTTAAATGTTGGCGTCAATTCTACAGTGCGCCCAGCCACATGACGGAAGATCTTCGAGGCCCGGCCCTGGCCACGGCCTTCGGTCCGAAAAAAAATTCCGGATACCGATTGCCGGATGGGAGATCGTGTGTTCTAATCACCGTTTGCCCATGAATGTTGTTTGTGATCCACTACCGAATTGTCTTGTAAAAATGCAGGTCGAGCTGCCCTCCGACCGCGTATCCCGTGAATGGCAGATTGTTGCGAAAGATTTCCAGCGTCATGCGCGGCTTCCGGGTTACCGGCCTGGAAAAGCACCGCAGGCGATGATTGATGCGAAGTTTGGGAAGGACATCCGCGAGGAGCTTCAAAACAAGCTGGTGCGCGAGAGCCTGAACGAGGCGATCAAGCAGAAAGAACTCAAAGTGCTTTCTGTTTCGGATGTGAGCGGCGTGGAGATTGGCGCTGACAAGACGATGCGCTTTACCGCGATGGTGGTCACCATTCCAGAATTTGAGCTGCCGGACTACTCACAAATCCCCGTGGAGCTTGCCAAGCGCGAGGTGAGCGAGGAGGACGTGGAGAAATGGCTTGAGCAATTCCGCGAGCCTCATGCGGCGTTTGAGCCGGTGACCGACCGTGCTCTGACGATGGGGGATTACGCGGTGATGACTTATGAAGGGAAGCAAGGGGATGTTCTTCTTACCGACGCCCTTCCGAAAGCACCTGCCCAGTTGCAGGGCCGCCGGAATGGCTGGATTTTTGTCGATGAGGGCACGCTGGTTCCCGGATTTGCCAAAGCGATTGAGGGCATGAACATCAACGATGAGCGCACGTTCACGCTGGATGTTCCAGCGGATTTTCCGCTCGCCGATTTGCGCGGATCCCAAGTCACGTATGCCGCGACGCTGCATGCGATCAATCTGAAAAACTTGCCGCCCCTTGACGATGCCCTGGCGGAAAAAATTGAACCCGGCAAGACGCTCGAGGATCTGCGCAAGCAAATCCGCGAGCACATTGAACAAACGGCCGAGTCGCAATTCCGGACAGCAAAGCGCAATGCCGCGCTGCACCACCTTCTCCAGCAGGTCCAGTGCGAGCTGCCGGCTCAGGCCGTGGAACGCGAAGTCTCCGGAATCCTCCGCGAAATCGTGCAGGAGAACCAAGTGCGCGGGGTCAGCGATGACGAATTGCGCAGCCATCAGGACGAACTCGTCGGCCATGCGCAACAGACCGCGACAGATCGCGTGCGGGCAAATTTCGTGCTGCTGCGCATTGCGGAGAAAGAGAAGCTCGAAGTCACCGAGACGGATCTTGTGATGGCGGTCACCGAGATGGCCCGCCGCTACGAGATTCCGGTGAAGAAGCTCATCAAAGATCTGCAATCCCGCGACGGATTCGGTCCGATCCGTGAGCAGATCCTCATGGGCAAGGCCCTTGATTTGATCACCAGCCATGTTACCCTCAACGAACCTGCTGGCGCTGTGAGCGCAGCCTGATCCTTACTTATTTATTATGCTGGTTCCAATCGTTGTTGAACAAACCGGGCGCGGTGAGCGCAGTTACGACATTTATTCGCGGCTGCTGAAGGACCGCATTATTTTCATCGGCACGCCGATTGATGATCATGTGGCGAATCTCGTCATCGCGCAGCTCCTCTTCCTCCAGATGGAAGACGGGAAAAAAGACATCAGCATTTACATCAACTCGCCGGGGGGTTCGGTGACGTCCGGCCTCGCGATTTACGACACGATGCAATTCATCACCTGTGATGTGAACACCTATTGCATGGGCATTGCGGCCAGCATGGGCGCTGTTTTGCTCTGCGCGGGGACCAAAGGCAAGCGCTACGCACTTCCGAACTCGGACATCATGATCCACCAGGTCTCCGGTGGAGCCCAGGGGCAAGCCAGCGACGTCGAGCGTCAGGTCGAGTTCATGTTCAAGCTCAAGAAGCGGCTGAACCGGATCCTCGCCTTCCACACCGGCAAGCCGGTTGAGCAGGTCGAGAAGGATGCGGATCGCGATTACTACATGACCGCTGAAGAGGCTTGCGCCTACGGGCTGGTGGACGAAGTCGTGCAGTCCCGCAAGGAGCTCAAGGACATCGCGAAACCTTCGGAATCCTAAGGCCGATGGCACGCACACCCACCTCCACGCTCTGTTCGTTTTGCGGCAAAAGCCATGCGGAAGTCCGCAAACTGGTAGCTGGCCCCGGCGTCTATATTTGCGATAGCTGCATCACCATTGCGAAAGGGATTCTTGATAAGGAGATTAAGGATGACACCAAAAAGGCGAGGAGTGCCATTCGGGTGCCCAAGCCTTCGGACATTAAGAAGGCCCTTGATGAGCATGTGATCGGGCAGGATTTTGCCAAGAAGGTTCTCTCGGTCGCGATGCACAACCACTACAAGCGGCTGCTCCAGGGCACTCCGACCACCATGGGCGTGGATCCGCTGGCCGATGTCGAAATCGAGAAGAGCAACATCCTTCTCATCGGGCCCACCGGCTCTGGGAAAACCCTGCTGGCGCGCACGCTGGCGAAGATCTTGGATGTGCCGTTCTGCATCGCCGATGCCACGTCAATCACCGAGGCG
>JBBQRY010000100.1:0-7361 GCA_038214335.1 Chthoniobacterales bacterium | reverse complement strand
GGCTCCGGTGCAAAAAACATTCACGCTGGCCGAGGCGCGGGCTTTTTCCTGAATCCACAAGATCGTTGCCGGGTTGTCGGCGGCAGGAGTGGTATTTGGCATGGCCACGATGCTGGTGAATCCGCCAGCGGCTGCGGCGCGGGTGCCGGTCGCGATGGTTTCCTTATGGGATTGGCCCGGCTCGCGGAGGTGGACATGGATGTCGATGAGTCCGGGGGCGACGACCAGGCCGGTGGCGTCGAGGGATTCGCAGGGATCTGTTGGAGGGGTGGCGGAGAATTTTCCGTCTATGATAAAAATATCGCCGACTTCATCGCGGTGATTGGCGGGGTCGATGATGCGACCGTTTTTGATGTGAAGGGCGTTCATGTTGGGAGTCCGGCACCGCCGGCGCAGAGGTAAAGGACGGCCATGCGGACGGCGATGCCATTGGTGACTTGCTCAAGGATCACGCTGCTCTGGCCATCGGCCACATCGCTATCGATTTCGACGCCGCGGTTGATCGGCCCGGGGTGCATGATGAGGCAATTGGGTTTGAGGCGGGCGGCGCGGGCTTTGGTGAGTCCAAAGAGTGAGATGTATTCGCCGAGGCCAGGGAAGTATTCCTTGCGCTGGCGTTCGTGTTGGATGCGGAGGAGGTTGATCACATCGGCCTCTTCGATAACGTCATCGAGCCGGTGGACCACGCGCACGCCGAGTTTTTCAAAGGCCTTGGGAACGAGCGTGGTCGGACCGACGAGGGTGACGTGGGCTCCAAGTTTCACGAGTCCGTGGATATTCGAGCGGGCGACGCGGCTGAAGAGGATATCGCCAACCACCAGCACATTGAGCCCGGCAATGCGTCCGTGTTTCTGGCGCATGGTAAAGATGTCGAGCAGTCCTTGGGTGGGGTGCTCGTGCGAGCCGTCGCCGGCATTGATGATGCTGGAATCGAGGCGCTGGGCCAGAAATCCGGGAGATCCGGCCGAGCTGTGACGGAGGACAATGATATCGGCATGGAGGGCTTGGAGGTTGAGGGCGGTATCCTTGAGCGTCTCGCCTTTTTGCAGGCTGGAGGCCGTGGCCGTGATGTTGACGACATCCGCACTGAGGCGCATGGCGGCAATCTCAAAGGACGTACGGGTGCGGGTGCTGGGCTCAACAAAAAAGTTGATGAGTGTCTTGCCACGGAGAGCAGGAACTTTTTTGAGGCTCCGCTCGCCGACGCCTTTGAAGGCGGTTGCGGTATCGAGCAGGAACTGAATTTCCTCGGCTGAGAGTTCGTCGAGGCCAATGAGATCTTTGCGGGTCCAGGTTCTCATGGGGTCACAATGCTGACAGAATCTGGCACGCCATCCAGGTTCTCGAATCGCACGCGGATTTTTTCTTGTCGGGTGGTCGGCAGATTTTTTCCAACATAATCCGCTCGAATCGGCAGCTCGCGATGGCCGCGGTCCACCAACACCGCAAGCTGGATCAAGGCCGGGCGTCCAAATGAAGCGAGGGCATCAAGGGCAGCCCGGCAACTCCTACCGGTAAAAAAGACATCATCCACCATGACGACGGATCGGCCATCGAGATCGACTGGCAACTGGGTGGGCACGGGGGCCGTCACGCGTCCGCGTGTGGCAAGATCGTCACGGTGCATGGCGATATCCAACGTCGCAAGGAACGGACGGCAGCCTTCAATTTTCTCGATGTGATCCGTGAGGCGGCGTGCAACCTCGACTCCGCGGGTGGGGATGCCGGCTAAGACCAGGGAACTGAGGTCAGAGTGGGCCTCGATGATTTCGTGGGCCATGCGGCGGATCGCCTTTTGGATGGCGTCCGCATCCATTTCGATGCGTTGTTTTTCTTCCAAGGGTTTTCTCCTTCGTGCCCTCTCGGGAGCACATTAAAGGTTCAATATGTGATCAGGCTTTCGCCTGACGGGAGCGGTCCGAGCGCCATGAGGATCGGTATTTGATGATCCAGTCCAGCAGAGCTCGCTCAAAGCCGATGTCCTGCCCGATTTTCTCACTTTCGATCCACTTGTGGCGAAGGATTTCCTCACGCTCGGCGAGGAACTCTTTGTAAAGCACGGAATTCTTCACAAGGTCCGCACTCTCATTTTTCTGGGAGCTCATTTAGGTGGGAATCATGGTGAGGGGGCTTCAAATGTCAAACGGAAATCTGACTGCTTGTAATCAAAAAAAATACAAGTGGTTTATATTTAGGCGGATTAAGTAAAAATGTTTTTTCAAGAAAAAAGGGCCGTCATGACGGCATCGGTATCCGCCAAGTCGTGGAAGAGGAAATTCGGGTGATGGGCCTCCAAGGCTGTCACGTCGTAATCGCCGGTGGCAATGGCAACCGTGCGTGCTCCGATGGCGCGTCCGCATTCGATATCGCGCGGGGTGTCGCCGATGACGTAGATGCGCTCGGGAGGAAACGTGATGCCATGTTTTTCGGTAGCGCGGGTGCTTGCGAAGCGACCGAGTTCATTCCGGTCGTGGTGATCATCTGCGAAGGCACCGAATTCAAAGAAGTCCCAGACGCGGTAGTGGCTGAGCTTGATTTCCGCACCGCGGACAAGGTTGCCGGTGAGCAGGGCGAGCACGGCATCCTTGCGAGGTTTCAAGGCTTCGAGCAGGGGGAGGATGCCTGGAAGAATCCGGCCTTTGTGAGCGGGCATGAATTTGGCCAGCGTGTGCAGGTAGCTGTCGAGGAGGGCGGCGATGTTTTCGGCGGACGCATCGATGCCGTGTTTGAGGAGAATTTTTTTTGCGATGAGGGCATCCGTTGCGCCCGCGAGGGTGATCCCTTTGAGATCTTCGCTCACCTGAAACCGGTCCGACATGGCCTTGCAGAGAGCGGCTTCTCCCGCGCCGCCCGAGGTGATCAGTGTGCCATCGATATCAAAAAGAAAAAGGCGCGGATCACTCGCCATCGTCTTCGTGATCTTCGGGTTCGGGCTCGAGGATTTCGCCGTGTTTGGTGAATTTCCGTTGGCGTTTATTTGCGGGGAGGGGGCTCAGAGTCATGCCGATGGCGCGGCCGACCAGCTTGGGCTCCATATCGACGTGAGCCATGCCCGTGAGGTCGGTGCGCACACGTTGGACGACGAGCATCCCGAGATCTTGGTGGGCCATTTCGCGTCCGCGGAATTGGAGATGAACTTTTACCTTGTTGCCCTTGTCGAGGAAATCTTCCGCATGGCGGACCTTGGTCAGGTAGTCGTGCTCGTCGATATTGACGCGGAATTTGACTTCCTTAACCTTTGTCGTCGTCTGCTTTTTGTCCTTCTCCTGCTTGGAAAGATCGTAGCGGAATTTTCCGAAATCGACGATTCGGCAGACCGGTGGTTGGGCATTGGGGGCAATTTCCACCAAGTCGAGGCCCATGCCTCGGGCTCTTCGGATGGCTTCATCTAGGCGCAGGACGCCGAGTTGTTCATTGGTGGATGCAACGATCACGCGCACTTCGCGGGCGCGGATTCGTTCGTTAATGCGAATATCCTTTAAGTTAATAGGGCCTCCGGGTTTGGGTTGCGGACGTGATTGTCCAGACTGACAGTGAACATTTGAAAATGCACGGATCGGGGAAAGTTGGGTTCATGCGCGGCATGAATCAGCTTTTGCGGAAAATAAATGGCATGTTCAACGGATCGTCACTTCTGGCGCAGCATGAGGAATTTCCATCGGAGAGGCAAGCGTAAAATTTATTCTTCCAGATAAAAAAGGATATCCGAGAGTCGGTCGTCCGCTTCTTGGAGGGTCGGCCAGTCGCGTTGGGTGATCGCGGCGGAGGAGGCGGCGAGGAGATTCTGGATTGAAGCGGTATCGGCCTCGTTGACGCCGGTCTTCAGAAGGCTCTCGGCACGACGGCGAAGGTTTTTCGAGCTGGCGAGGAGTCCATCGGGCGCGGCCTCGCTAGCGGCTGCGGGTTCGATTTCGACGATATCGGGTTCGAAAAAATCCTCTGCATCCTCCTCCAAGGCATCGTCTTCTTCAAAAAGTGCAGCGAGATTGTTGCGGGCGGCATCAAGGTTGATGCGGTGGTGCCCGCCGGTATCGATGGTGACAGATTTGGCGAGGTCTGTGTTTTTTTCGATGGCGGTGACATGGAGCATCCCATTGAGGTCGATTCGGAATTCCACAACGAGCGGGTTATGGCTGGGCACTTTGGAGAGACCCTCGATGCAGAAGTCGCCAATCCGCAGATTGCGTTCTGGCTGAGAATGTTCTCCTTGGTAAACTTCGATATGCACGATTTCCTGATTGTTGCTCACCGTGAAATACATTTCGGCTTTTTTGACCGGCAGTGGGGTTCCGCGTCGGATGATCGGTGAACAGGTGAGTCGGCCCTCAAAAAATCCAAGCGGATCCTCAAGCGCGGCGATTCCGTAGCTGTGGGCGGTGATGTCGATGAGCATGGCGGGGGCGGGGAGTCCGGCGAGTGCGGCACCTTGGATGGCGGCTCCCATGGCCACGATGAGGTCGGGATTGATCTCATGCCGAGGGGTTTTTCCAAGGCGGGATTCCAGCGTGGCCACGACGAGCGGAGTGCGCGTGGCGGCTCCGACGAGCAGGATTTTATCGACCTGTGAGACCGTGATGGCGGCATCCGAGAGCGCATGGTGGAGGCAGGACAGTGTCTTCACGATCCAGGGTTCAATCAATTCCTCATATTCCTCCCGGGTGAACTCGGAAGTGAGGTGGGCGGATTCCGTGAGAAACTCCTCATGGACACGGGCGAAGGGTTCATCGGAGAGGGAAATCTTGGCGCGTTCCATGACGGCTTTGAGGCGTCGTTTCGAGGAATCGGAAAGCGGTCCGGAGGCACCGCGGTCGATTTCTTGGAAGCGATCTTCGGCGAGTTTGGCAAGGGCGGCATCAAAATCATCGCCGCCGAGTTGCGTGTCGCCATGGCTGGACTTGACTTCCACGATGCCTTTTTCGACGATAACGAGTGAGACATCGAATGTCCCACCGCCGAGGTCATAGACGAGCAGGGTCTCGGAAGTTTCGGACGCAGAGGCCCCGGCTCCATACGCGAGCGCGGCGGCGGTGGGTTCATTGATGATACGCAGAACTTCCAGCCCAGCCAGCTTTCCGGCATCTTGCGTCGCTTGGCGCTGACGTTCGTTGAAAAACGCGGGAACCGTGATGACTGCGCGATGCACAGGGCATCCGAGGAATTCTTCGGCAGCGGACTTGAGTTCGCGGAGAATGAGCGAGCTGATTTCTTCCGGGCGGTAGGATTTGCCGCCGAGTTCCACGGTCTGGTCGGTGCCGATGAGACGCTTGATCGAAAGAATGGTATTTTCGGGAGCGGAGATCGACTGGTTTTTTGCGGTCTGTCCGACAATGAGTTTTCCTGTGGGGTCAAGGCCGACGGCACTGGGCATGGAGGGCTGACCCTGCACTGGGATGATGGTGAGGCCGCCTTCTTCGCGGACGATGGCGATGCTGCTGTTCGTGGTGCCGAGGTCAATGCCTACGACGGGATCGGATGCTTGTTTCATAAGGTCAGGATGGGTAGATGGTGAAAAGTGGAGGATCAGCGGGAGCGTGAGACGCGGACATGGGCGGGCCGGACGACGGGACCTCCGCCTGATGTGCGCCACCCAGTCAGGAGCTCCGCAAGGACCGAGTGGTCGGGTTTTGTGGGGTCGGTGACCATCTCAACCGCCTGCATGGAGGAAGGATCAAAGATCTGTCCGACAGAGGGGATGCGCTCAAGGTTGGCGGCTTTGAGCAGGCCTTGCATGTGGGTCGTGAGAATATCAAATGAGTCGGCCAGTCGGCGGCGGTCTGCCCGCCATGTCTCGATGGCTCGCTTCGCTGGAGACCACCATGTCTTGGCGGTCGGAGGCTCGGAGGTAAATGCGTTGGCGATCCGCTCCCTGCGGCCGCCACACTCCCGGCGCGCCCGGGGGGGCGCCGCCGGGGCCGGGGGCGCGGCTGCTTGTCGGGTTGCCGAATGCACAGCCGCCACGGTTCCAGAAAGGGCACTGATGGCTTGTCCGAATTGCTTGAGCACATCGAACATTCTGCGGGTATTACGGCGGTTTTCGGTGGAGGCGGCAGCGATGTCGTCACGGATCTCAGCGAGGGTCTCTTGCAGGGAGTCTTCTTCGGAGAATTCCTCGTCGTCCTCCTCGGACTGGTCGTCCTCCTCGGACTGGTCGTCCGATAGGACAGATGGGACGGACTCCTCCTCGGACGGGAGGGGCTCTTCGGGCTCATCCCGCTGGTCGGGTTCATCAGGTTGATTGTCGAAGGGATTTTGAATCATGAGGCGGTTTTTCTGGCGGAGGCTGCGCAGGCGCGGAGGAGGCTTTGGAAGGCTGGCTGGCCTGGTGGTTTCTGGCGTCCGGGAAGCCGGGCAAACTTTTCGAGGCATTCCATGGGCGAGGCTTCTGTGGGAGGTCGGCGGAAAAGAAATTCGTGCCAGCGCATGCGCTCTGTTTTGAGCGCGGCGGCGGCTTCTTGGATGAGCTGGAACTCATCGGGAAACGACTCTGGGGGATAACGGCGGATGAGGGAATGGTAGGCGGTGCGCACCTCTTCATCCGAGCAACCTGGGTCCACATCAAGAACGATAAAGGGATTCATGGTAGAGAATCAGAAAGGAAATTTGTCCTGGTTGCTATCCGCTGGAATCACGGGAGTTCGAGGGGCAGGAGGAGGATTGACCGTCTTCTTCTTTTTTGAACTCTCCTTTTTCTTTCTATTTTTTTTCAATTCCGAAAACATTTTTTGCATTTTTTGCATGGCTCTGGCCACGTCAGAGGAGTCAAAAGCCTCCGGTTCCTAATCGGCATCGTCTTCCGCATCGTCGAGACCCATGTCGAAGTCGTCGTCGTCGTGAAATTCAAAAGGATTGCGGTCGTCAGCAGGGGCGGGATCCGGAATCCGACGTAACATGGCATCAATCGCCTGCACCAAGTCCGAACGATTCTTCTTGGCAGCATGGGTCTTGAATTTTTTGGCCTCTTTGACCCAATAAGGGATGTCTAATTCTGACTGACCATCGAAATTGATCGTGAGGACGAAGAGGTAAAAATCGAGATTTTTCTGTAGCTTGGCGGCAGGGATGCCGAGGAAGATCCGCCGGAAATGTTTGCGGGTGACTGCCGTGGGCCGTCTGTAGTCTGCGGGATTCAAAGACTGGAGGAGGGCGTGGAAGGCAGAGGCGCCCTGGGTGTCCGAGATGGCCAAATCATCAGCGTCCGCGAGTGCGGTGCGCATGAGGGATGTCAGTTTAGTTTGCAGTTGGTCAGACATCGAATGCTCGTAGTAGGAAAACAGTCGGACCATTCCGGAAAGAGCCGCCCATGAGAACGGTCCGCAGCCTTCCCATTTTTTCCCCCAGCTCTGGCTTGAAGGTTTACTGGC